>NZ_JBFRDW010000294.1:0-6991 GCF_052113985.1 Pseudoduganella sp. RAF53_2
CTTCAGCTTGTTCGACGCCGCGGGCATGAACTCATACCATTCCTCGGTCCACAGATTGCGCGGCGCCCAGCGCTCCATGCCAGGAAACTGACGGTCTTCGACTTTCAGCACCGCGGTCTGGATCGTGGGATGGACATAGAACATATGTCCCACCAGCCTGGTGTACCACGGCCAGCCATATTCCGTGTCCGACGCGCTGTGCACGCCAACGTAGCCGCCGCCCGCCTTGATGTAACGCTCGAACGCCGCCTTCTGGTCCACGTTCAAGATATCGCCGGTGGTCAGCAGGAATACCACGGCCTGGTATTTGCCCAGCTCTTTGTCGTTGAAGACACGGTTCGGATCTTCGGTCCAGAACACCGTGAAATCGTGCAGCTTGCCCAAGTCCTTGATCGCATCCACGCCAGCGGGAATAGAATCGTGGTGCCAACCACCGGTTTTCGAGAACACCAATACGTTGAACTGTGCAGCCTGAATGCAGGTGGAGGTCAAAGCCAGGACCGCGGCAAGCAAGGTTTTCATGAGGTTGTACGATGAGTTATTGGGCGGCCCCCACCGTAAATCACCGTGGCTTAATTGTCAATTGGGGCGCGCATCGTTTGAAGTTTCTCATAATGCGCATGCCAGGACAGCGCCTTCTCCAGCACGTGCGGCGTTTGTCCGCCGCGCAGCAAGGCTTCTTCAAAGTAGGCGCGCAGCTGCGGGCGATAGTCCGGATGCGCACAGCGCTCGATGACCAGCGGTGCGCGTTCGCGGGGCGCCAGACCGCGCAGGTCGGCCAGCCCCCATTCGGTGACCAGCACATCGACATCGTGCTCCGTATGGTCCACGTGAGCGACCATGGGCACCACGCTGGAGATGTCGCCATCCTTGGCCACCGATTTGCTGACAAAAATCGACAAGGCGCCGTTGCGGGCGAAGTCGCCCGACCCGCCAATGCCATTCATCATGCGCGTGCCGCCGACGTGGGTGGAGTTCACGTTGCCGTACAAATCGAATTCCAGCGCCGTGTTCAGCGCAATGATGCCCAGGCGGCGTAAGACTTCAGGATGATTGCTGATTTCCTGCGGACGCAATACGATCTTGTCGCGGTACTGCGCAATTTTGCTGAGGAAGCGCTCATGCATCTGCGCCGACAGCGTGATCGATGATGCCGAGGCCAGGGCCAGCTGGCCGGAATCGAGCAGCTCGATGGCGCTATCTTGCAGCACTTCCGAATACATGGTCAGGTTGCGGAAGGATGATTTCGTCAGGCCGTGCAGCACAGCATTGGCGACGGTGCCGATACCGGCTTGCAGCGGCAGCAGTTCTTCGGTCAAGCGGCCCGCTTTCACCTCCGCTTCCAGGAAGGCGATCACGTGGCTGGCAATGGCGTCCGTTTCCGCATCGGCTGGCTGCGCGTTGGATGGGCTGTCCGGGTGATCGGTAATGACGATGGCGGCGATGCGCGACGGATCGACCTGAATCGCGGCACTGCCAATGCGGTCACCGGGATTTATCAAGGGGATTGGTTCGCGGCGCGGACGTGCCTTCGGCAAGTAGACGTCGTGTAGTCCTTCCAGCGCGAGTGGCGCGCTCAGATTCAGCTCGATGATGATCTGTTTGGCCTGGCTGGCAAAACTGGCGCTGTTCCCGACCGACATGGTGGGCACGATGCCCCCGGTTTCGGTGATGGCAACGGCTTCGATCACCGCCACATCAACAGGAGGCAGATCGCCGCTGCGCAGCTGTTCGGCTGTTTCGGAAAGATGCTGGTCAATGAACATTACCTCGCCGGCGTTGATCTTGCGGCGCAGGGCGGCATCCGACTGGAATGGCATGCGGCGCGCCAGCAGGCCGGCGTTGGCCATCAGCGCATCGCTGTCGTTGCCGAGGGATGCCCCGGTGATGAGGGTCAGGTGCAGGGGCTCGGTCCGGGCACGTTCAGCCAGCGCCTGCGGCAGGGCCTTAGCGTCGCCGGCACGGGTGAAACCGCTCATGCCGACGGTCATGCCGTTCTTGATCAGTAGCGCGGCCTGTTGCGCAGTCATTACTTTCGCCATCAGAGCGCTGTGGCGGATGCGGTCTCCGTACATCGTATTGCCTCGTCATTTTTATGTCCTGAGTCCAGTATAGAATTCGGATATATTCTATTTATGACTTATATTCCACATGATCAGTCGAAAAATTCATGGACCTGAGATCCCTGCGCTACTTCGTTGAAACCGCGCGCCTGAGCAGCTTCACCCAGGCGGCCGAACGCCTGCATGTGACGCAATCCACCATCAGCAAGATGGTGCGTCAGCTGGAAGAAGAACTGGGAGCGCCGCTGCTGCTGCGCGATGGCCGCAACCTGGTGCTGACCGACATCGGCCGCGTCGTGTTCGAGCGTGGCGAGGAAATGCTGGCGTCGCACCGTCAGTTGCTGCTGGAAGTGAAGGATATGCAGTCACAGCGCCATGGCACGCTGACTTTGGGCATGCCCCCCATGATCAATGTGCTGTTCACGCCCGTGCTGAAGGCATTTCGCGAGCGCCATCCGGATATCACGGTGCGCCTGGTCGAAGCCCCCGGCCCGGCCATCGAGCGCCAGGTGGCCGCCAATGAGCTCGATCTCGGCCTGACGGTGCTGCCCGCCGATTCTTCACTGGACCTGGGGAGTGTCCCCGTCGCGCGCTATCCAGTGTGGGCGATGGCCGTGAAGGGCGTGTTCCGCGCCAATGCGCGCACCGTACGCCTGCATCATTTACAGGATTTGCCTCTGGTGATGCTGAACGACGACTTCGCCCTCACCCGTGCTTTGCAGGCAGCCTTTGCACAGGCAGGCATTCAGCCGCAGATCGCAGCGCAAAGCGCGCAATGGGACTGGCTGGTTGAAATGGCGTCAGCGGGGATTGGCGTCGCGCTGCTGCCTGAACCCTTCGTGCATCGCCTGTCCGACGAGCGCCTGCAGGCAGTGCGCATCGTCGAACCGGAAGTGCAGTGGGAAGTGGCGCATGTGTGGAATGGGCGCTACCTGTCGCACGCTGCGCGCGCCTGGCTTGCCATTACCAACCCATCTTCTGCTTGATGAATGCTGTCAGCCGCGCTGCGTTGGCCTGATGCTGGGCGACGCGCGGGTGGCCACGGAAGCCCGTGAAATCAAAGAACACGGTATCGATGCGAAGATCGTTCTGCTCGCGCTGGATCTGCTCCACCGCGCTGCGTACGTAGCCCGGCCACCTGGAGTCCGTAGCCGTGGCGTCCATGCTGCCCAGCGCGCAGACGATATACGCCTTCGGGTACAGCGCACGGATGCGCTGTACAAAGCGCTTGTACGCTTGCACGCGCTGGGCGTCATCCGGCATCGGCTGCAGGCGCTTTTCGTTTTCGATCAGCCATTTATCGTTCTGCATCAGGTTGATCACTACCACGTCCGGCGTCCAGCTGCTGAAGTCCCATTTGCTGTCGTTGTTGCCGACAGCGTTCAGCTGGTCGTAGAAATCCGGCATCGTGAAGGGGAACCAGCTGATCATGATGCCGATGCCGCTTTGCGAGGTCACGTGCACTTCTGCATCCAGATTGCGCGCCGTGATCGACGCATAGGACATGAAGTTGTTCTTCTCGCTCGCCAGATTGTCCGGGCCATTGTCGGGCGCCTCGTTGCCCATGCCACTCGTAATCGAATCGCCGAAGAATTCGATGTGGCGCTGATGACGCGGAGGCGGTGGCAGCAGTTTGCCGCCGTCAGCCAGTTCCAGCCCCTGAAAGGTGGTCGCGCCCTCCTCGCCTTCGGTACGCTTGGTCACCAGGAAGCGATGCGCCCCCGGCGTCAGGCCCGCCGCAACCGCATAAGTGCCGCTGCCTTGCGCCGCATGGACGACGGTAGGATGGGCGAGATCGCCATCAATGAAAACGTTGAAGTAATTCTTGCCCTGCTGGTCATCCAGCTTCAACGACAGGCTGCCGCCGGTGAAATTGCCTTCGATGCTGCTGCCCGGCCAGGACAGCACGGGACCGCCCGGATTGGCGAAATCGATGCGGCCAGTGTATTGAAGGCGCTCGTCGTCCGGCTTGACAACAACCCCAGCCAGCACCTGGCCGGCGATCAGCATGGCCGCAAGGCCGTAAACCCAATTCCGGATTTTCATTCGTATAGTTAGCAAAGGAAAGGTCGACCATATTAACCGGAACTGAGCATGTCCATGCCCTGACAATAGGGATAGCCCAGGCCGGCGTGGGTACGATGCCTCACATTTGCCGGGAGTCCGCCCGGCACGGCTGGTCAACGGCTGTCCTCCCCGCGCCAGCCGCCACTTTCGGGCGGCGGCAGCAAGCCCCAGCCCAGCTGGCGACGGATTTCAGGAATAGATGGTGGCGGACATTGTTGGGTCTGCCGAGTGGCCATATAGTGCCGAACTTGCTCTTTGGTCGGCTGGTTCTGCTGTTTCATCTCTGCGATGCCTCCTTGCTGGAGAACAGCTTAGGAGGCGCGGCAGCACACTACCAATACAATATTCAGGGCAAGCGATATCTTTTTTGATATAGCTCAGTGCGCCGGCAGCGCCAGGCGCAGCTCAGGCTCAGGCAATTCGGCCCGCGGTTCGATCGAAACCGGGCCGGCGGCGCCGAGCTTGAAATAGCTCACCAGCTGGGTCAGCTTGTTCGCTTCTTCGTGCACCGATTCGGCCATGGCAGCCGCTTCTTCCACCAGTGCAGCGTTCTGCTGGGTGACGGTATCCATGTCGCCGATGGCATTATTGATTTCGTGGATGCCGGATTCCTGCTCCGAGCTGGCAGAGCTGATTTCGCCCATGATATTGGTCACGCGTCCGATGCTGGCCACGATCTCGCTCATGGTGTCGCCGGCCGCATGCGCCAGCGTGGTGCCGACTTCAATACGCTCGGCGGAGTCGTTGATCAGGGTCTTGATTTCACGTGCCGCCGTGGCGGAGCGCTGCGCCAGATTGCGCACTTCGGTCGCCACCACCGCGAAGCCGCGCCCCTGCTCACCGGCGCGCGCCGCTTCGACCGCAGCATTCAGCGCCAGAATATTGGTCTGGAAGGCGATGCCATCGATGACCGAGATGATGTCCACGATCTTCTTGGCGGACTCGCTGATTTCGTCCATGGTCTGCACCACTTCATCCACCACCTTGCCGCCCTTGCCCGCCACCGACGATGCCGACACCGCCAGCTCGTTGGCAGTGCGGGCGCTGGTCGTATTCTGGCGCACGGCGGAAGTCAGTTCTTCCATCGACGATGCGGTTTCCTGCAGTGCGCCGGCCTGGTGTTCGGTGCGGCTCGACAGATCCAGATTGCCGGACGCCAGTTCCTTGGATGCGTCGTCAATCGTATGAGCGCCATCACGCACCTGTTCAACGATGCCGCCCAGACGCACCGTCATATTGTGCAAGGCGTCGAACAGCAGACCGAATTCATCGTAGCGGTGCTGCTCGCGGGTGGGACGCAGATCGCCCTCGGCGACACGGGTTGCCAGATCCACCGCGTGATTCAGGGGCACCACCACGCTGCGGGTGATGATCCAGGCGAAGGCGCCGCCAAGTCCCAGCGCCAGTAAGCCGAATGCGATCAGCACTGCGCGGCTGCTTTGATATTCCGATGCCGATTCATCGGCCAGTGCCTGCGCTTCCTTGGTCTGGTGCGCCAGCAGCTGCTCCAGCGCCGTGGTGAACTGCGCGAAAGTGGACTTCAGCGTGGAATCGGCAAGCTGCTCGACTTCCTGGGTACGGCCCATGTCCTTGAAGCTGAAAACCTGCTTGCGCACCGCCATGTACGCCTGTTTCTTTTCCTCGGCAGCTTTCAGCAGCGCCAGTTCGTCGGTGTCGCGCGTTTTCGCGGTCAGCTTTTGCTCGATGGCGTTAGCAACTTTATCACCCTCGCCAAGCTGCGCCTGGAAAAATTCGCCCACTTCCAGGCTGTCGCTCTTGGCAATGGTCAGCGTGCGCACGCCATTCAGTTTTTCAGCGCCCAGCCAGTCGGACGCCAGCTGCTGCTTGGCCAGTTTGTCATTCACCAGATACTCCGTCGTCAGATGCGCGGAGTGCAGGCGCCACAGCGCGAGGCCGGTAATACAGGCCAGCACGAACAGCACGAGGGCGAACGAGGAGAGAACCTTGGGGCCCGTCTTAAGTTTCAAAGAAGTCATGAGGTATGAGTAAGCAGGAATTTGGTGCCGGTATATTTCCCGACCGCCGGCGCCGGTAGAGCATCCTTGATGGTGCTGGTTTGGTGCTCTTCTACAGAGACTCAGCGATCTTAACCACCAAATATGACAGGCGTTTTAACTGGAGCGATAACTCCAAAATATTTGTGTTAGTTAAAAGGCATGCAGTGTTTATAAGGGCTCCTGCAATTTTGTTCAATATTTTGAGCACGGCTTCCTCCACACTGCCTTCCTATCAATCCAGGACAGGAGGCAGACATGAACGGCGTCGTGATCGCCATGGCAATATTCGGTCTGGTCGGTGCGATAACACCCGGGCCAGTCAACGTATTAGCACTTCGATATGGACTGCATGGCGGCTTCGCGCGCCCACTAGGCTACGTACTGGGTGCCAGCGGCAGTTATGGCGCGCTGGTCTGGCTGACAGGCGTTGGCGCCGCACCACTGCTGGCCTACCCTGCGCTTACGCAGCTGGTGCGCTGGATCGGCGCCGCATATCTCGCTTACCTTGCCTGGCGCATTGCAACCGCGCCAGAGACGGCTTCTGATGAAGCGCTCCGCCATCACACTGCAAGCACATGGCGCGCTGTGGTGGATGGCATGCTGGTTCAGAGTCTGAATCCCAAAGCGTGGCTGGTCGCCTTGTCCGGCGTGGTGCTGTTCAGCGAGCACTCCTCGCTCGAGCGGTTCTGCACGATCTCGGTGATTGCATGCATCGCCGGTGTCGGCTGCTGGGCGGTCGCGGGACGATTGCTGAAAGCCTGGCTGGYGCCGCCGCACCGGCAGCGCCTTTGCAATCGCCTGCTGGGTGGCGTGCTCGGACTCACGGTGCTGCTTATGCTAAGC
>NZ_JBFRDW010000295.1:0-6957 GCF_052113985.1 Pseudoduganella sp. RAF53_2
GCTGAACATGGCGCGTCTGGATGAAATCGACCGCGACCTGCTGATCGAACTGGATGAGCTGGTCAACCGCTGCCTGTCCTCCTTCGACTCGCAGAGCACCAGCGTGGAAGGTGTGCGCCAGGTGGCCGAGATTCTGAACCGTCTGCCGGGCAACCGCGCCCAGATCGTCGAGCTGCTGCGCGCCCACGATCCGGAAGTGGTGGCACAGATCGAACTGTCGATGTACGACTTCCTCATCCTGTCGACCCAGACCGAAGTCACCCTCACCCGCATCATCGAGGAAGTGCCGCTGGAGCAGTGGGCGATTGCACTGAAAGGCGCCGAGCCTTCGATCCGCGATGCCGTGCTGAAGACCATGCCGAAGCGCCAGGCACAGGCATTCGAAGACATGATGCGCCGCGCCGGCCCTGTGCCGATGTCGCGCATCGAATCGACCCGTCAGGAAATCATGGCCACCGTCAAGGCGCTGGCCGATGCCGGCGAAGTCGAAGTGCAGCTGTTCGCTGAAACGGTGGTCGAATAATGAAGCAGTTCCGTCCCTATCGCTTCCCGCCGCTGTCGCAGTATGCGCTGCCGGCCGGCCGCAACGGCGCGGGCAATGCCATGGCCGATGCGGCGCAATGGCAGGCGTCTGTGTCCGAGGGCTTCGAACAGGGCCAGCGTGACGGCTACGAAATCGGCCTGCAGCGCGGCCAGGAAGACGGCTTTGAAGCGGGCCGCCAGCAAGGCTTCGAACAGGGCCGCGAAGAAGGCCGCCAGGAGACGCTGGTGGGCTTCGATCAGCTGGCACGCCCAGTCGACGCCATGCTGAAAGGCTTGAAGAAAGTACGCTCCGATTACCGTGCGGCGCAGCGCAAGGAAGTGGTCGATCTGGTGGCGAAAGTCGCGCGCCAGGTCATCCGCGCCGAGCTCGCTTTGCAGCCGGTGCAGATCATGGCCCTGGTCGATGAGACGCTTGCATCGATGCCGCCAACGCGCGAAGAGATCGACGTCTATCTCAACCCGGAAGAAGTCAAGCGCATTACCGATCTTGATCCCAAGCGCGCCAAGCGCTGGAACCTGATCGCCGATGCAAGCATGGATGTGGGCGAGTGCCGCATCCGGGCTGGCGATAATGAAGTTGATGCCGGCTGTCACCAGCGTCTTGCTGCTGTCATGGAACAGGTCGATAATCAGCTTCAGATTGCCGATGGCGGTGATGACGAGGACATGGGCGAAGAATGATTGCCGACGCACTGCGCAAGCTGGAGCTTGATGAAGTTCCGCTGGCCACGCCGACCGGACGGCTGGTGGGCGCATCCGGCTTGCTGCTTGAAGCAGCGGGTTGCAAGCTGCACACCGGGCAGCGTTGCCAGATCGAGACAGTGTCGGGCGAATGGCTCGACGCGCAAGTCGTTGGCTTCCGCGACAAGCTTTCCTTCCTGATGCCGTTCAAGAAGGCCGTGGGCCTGACCACTGGCGCGCGCGTACTGCCTTCTCCGGAAAAAGTCAGCATGCAGATTGGCCAGTCATGGCTGGGCCGCATGGTGAACGGCCTCGGCGAACCGATCGATGGATTGGGCAAGCTGGGCGGCGAATTTCCGCTGGACTCGCAACCGCCGCGCATCAATCCCCTGAAGAAAAAACCCGTCACCGAACCGCTGGATGTGGGCGTCCGTGCGATCAATTCGATGCTGACGCTCGGCCAGGGCCAGCGTGTGGGTCTGATGGCCGGCTCCGGCGTCGGCAAGTCCGTGCTGCTGGGCCTGATCACGCGACAGACCGTCGCCGATGTGGTGGTGGTCGGCCTGATCGGCGAGCGTTCGCGCGAGGTGCGCGAGTTCGTTGAAATGTCGCTCGGCCCTGAAGGTTTGAAAAAAGCCGTGCTGGTGATTGCCCCGGCCGATGAATCGCCGCTGATGCGCATCATGGCGACCGAACTGTGCCACTCGATCGCGGCGCATTACCGCGACCAGGGCAAGAACGTATTGCTGCTGGTGGACTCGTTGACCCGCTATGCGATGGCACTGCGCGAAGTCGCACTGGCGCTGGGCGAACCGCCCGCCACCAAAGGCTATCCGCCCTCCGTGTTCTCCAACCTGCCGCAGCTGGTCGAATCGGCCGGCAATGGCGAGAACCAGGCCGGCAGCATGAGTGCGATCTACACCGTGCTGGCCGAAGGCGATGACCAGCAAGACCCGGTAGTCGATACCGCGCGCGCCATTCTCGATGGCCATATCGTGCTAACGCGCGAGCTGGCCGAGCGCGGCCACTACCCCGCCATCAATATCGCTGCCTCCATCAGCCGCTGCATGAACCACGTGATCTCGAAAGAGCACATGCTGGCCGCGCGCGCATTGAAGTCATCGATGGCGCGCCACGAGCGGGTGCGCGACCTGATTCCTCTCGGCGCCTACGTGCCCGGCGCCGATCCCGTGACGGACAAGGCAGTGAACCTGCATCCGCACGTCGAGGAGTTCCTCTGCCAGGGCACCAAGGAAGCGGCTCCCTTTGGGCCGTGCGTGGAACAACTTGAAAGGCTGATGGCATGAAGAACGAGCACACCATCCGCAATCTATCCACCCTGGTGACCTTGCGCGACAACGAGGTCGAAAAACTGCAATCGGAACTGGCCGCCAAAGAGAACCTGCGCGACCGCTATCAGAAGACGCTGGACAAGCTCACCCAGCTGTACGAGAGCTCCGGTCCGACCGGCAAGCTGCCGATGGCGCTGGCCATCAATTGCGGCGATTACAAGCAGAACGTGATGGCCATGGCCGACAGCCACCGCCTCGACCTGTCCATGCATGAGGCGGACATGGCGGTATCCCAGCGTGCCCTGAATGCCGCTTACGTCAAGCGCGAGGTGCTGGGTCAGGTCTTGCACAAGGAACAGCAGGCGCTCAGCAATGCCAAGCAGGCAAAAGAACGCAAAGTGCATGATGAATTGGCAACCCAGCTGTGGTTCCGCAGTCAAAAATGAGGTCTCAAGGAAAATAATTTCATGAAGTCCCTCGTAAGGTCGCCCCTTACCTTGGTACACTTCATTTAATTTCCTCGGAGCATGAAAAATGGCATCGATTACCGCCCCAACCTACGACCCCAAGACCACTGCCACCCAGATGGCCACGCAGTTCATGCAAGGTCTGGACGACATGTGGAACGACCAGAACACGGCCGCTACCAACACGGCGTCGGGGTTGACCACGCTGGGTAGCTCCCTGTCGAGCTTCCAGAGCGTGCTCAGCTCGATGGGTACCAAGAAATCGGTACTGGCCAATTCGGCAACCTTCAGCTCCAATGTGGGTACTGCCACCGCCAGCGCCTCGGCTACCTCGGGCAATTACCAGTTCTACGTCGAGCAGATCGGCACCGCCGGCCAGGTTTCCTACAGTGGCGTGCAGGACAACACCGTCGCCGCCAGCGCCGGCAATCTGGCGGTCACCCTGGCAGACGGCACCAGCTTCACGGTCAACCTGGCCAACGCGGACAAGAACCTGGATGGCACCCTGACCACCAAAGAAATCGCGGCGGCCATCAACGTCGACGCCAACAACAATTCCCGTGTGACCGCCTCGACCATGACGATCAATGGCGCGTCCACCCTGGTGCTGACCTCGAACCTGACCGGCGCGAATAACGACGTGTCGCTGGATGTCAGCGGCGTCACCGATGCCGGTCTGGCAGCCCAGCTCGGCGCAGGCAACCAGAAGCGCCTGGTGACCGCCCAAGACGCCATCATCTGGGTTGGCGCCCAAGGCAGCGGCACCAAGGTGCAGCAGGCGTCGAATACCTTTACCGTGGTCGATGGCGTGTCGATGACATTCACCCAGGCTCAGGCAGCGGGCGCCAATCCGGTGACCCTGACCGTGGCCAACGATGCATCTGGCACCGCAACCAATATCCAGGCCTTTGTCGACGGCTGGAACAAGATGCTCGCCACGCTCAAGACCCTGACGGACCACGGCGATGCCGCGTCCAATAAGGCCCCGGCAATCTTCGCCAGCGATACCGGCCTGACCGCGCTGCAAACCAATATGATCTCGCTGCTGCGCACTTCGTCCGGCGGCATGAGCCTGGCCAACTACGGCATCACTTTGCAGCGCGACGGCACGCTGTCGCTGGATTCGAGCCGCCTGACCAAAGCCCTGGCCACCAATCCGAGTGGGCTGGACAGCATCTTCGGCAGYACCACCATCGGCAATGAAACCGGCGTGCTCGGTGGCATGGACAAGCTGATGGACTTCTGGACCAACAGCGCGACCGGCCAGATCGCTACCCGCAAGGACAGCAACTCTAAGCTGCAGACCCAGCTGACCGCACGCAAGGCGCTGCTGGATACGCAATACGACAACGCCTACAACCGTTACCTCGCCCAATTCACGCAGTTGCAGACCCTGCAATCGCAGATGAACACTACCGGTGGCATCTTCGACGCAATGTTCGGCAACAAGAGCGATTCATAAAGAGATTTAAACGATGGACCACGACGCCTACGCCAGCTATCACGCAACCAACCTGGACGCGCAGACCGCACGCGCCTCGCCGGTTGAGCTGGTGCTTGTTCTTACCGATGGCCTGCTCGAAGAGCTGGCGCGGGCACGCGGTCACATCGCCGGCAAACGCTACGAATTGAAGGCGGCCAGCCTGGATAAATGCACCCAGATTATCAATGGCCTGTCCAGCTCGCTCGACTTCGACACCGGCGGTGAAGTGGTGGCCAATCTAGGCCGCCTGTATGACTACTGCGCAGGCCGCCTGTACCGCGCCGGCGTGGACATGGACCCGGCTATCATCGACGAAGTGGTGGGTCTGCTGACCACCATCCGCGCCGGCTGGCAAGGCGTGCAGGACAAGAATGGATAGGCAAGCGACGCTGCTTCAGCTGGCACAAAAGCTGAGCGCCGCCACCGCTTCCTCCGACTGGAAAGCGCTGGCGGCGATTGACACTCTGCTTGGCAGTGCACTGCCCAAGATGGCGGCACAGGGCAAATGGACGCCAGCCGAGCGCGCCGCACTGGATGCGCTGCGCGCGCTGCACAAGACGGCACTGGCGCGCGTCAATGACGCCACCGCCGAGCTGGACAAGCATTTGTACGACCTGAAGAACAACCGTGAGGGCTGGATGGCATACGCCCTCGACAACGAAGTAAGCGGAACACACGCATGAGCCTGACCATGAGCACAAACAACGCGGCGTCGGCCGCCTCCAAGGCTTTCGCGGCCGTTCCGGCCACGCCGGCGCCAGCCGCCAATCCTGCGTCGTCCGCCGCCAGGGCCAGCACCGCAGTGCCAGGCACCGCGCACTCCGACAAACCGAAGGCCAGCGACAATAAACCCGCATCCGGCGCGGGCAAGGCCGCGCGCCCTGCCACGGCGCAGAGCGCCGCCAAGCCGGCCGCGCCCCAGGCTTCCGCCAAGCGGGCCGCTGCGCCAGCCAACTCCGCGGCAAGCAATGCTGCGCCAGCCGACGCGCGCGATGTGCAAGCCGGCGAGCGCGCAAGCGACGTCCCGGCCAGCCTGCCCGCCTTCGCTCAACTGCTCGATCTGGCCGCCGYACCAGTTGAAGAGAAGCCTGCCGATCCAGCCAGCGACAAAGATGCGCAAGCCACCACGGCTGGCACCGACGCACCAGACAACCTGGCTGCCATGCTGCCAAACTTTGCGGTGTTGCCACTGCCGACCGGCGCTGGTGCCCAGCAGCAGCAAGGTGACGGCACCAACCCCGCTGGCACCGCCGGCGATGAGGCTGTCGCGTCTGTCGCTGCCCAACAGAACAGCCCTTTGAACAGCGCGATCTTCGCCCTGTCCGGCGGCGCATCCAACGCCGCAGCGCTGCTGGCTGCACAAGCTTCCGCGACTGCAAATGGCGCAGCCAAACCAGCCGACGCCGCACGCCAGGCGGCCGCCAATGCCATTACCGCCGGCAACGGTAACAGCGCTGCCGACGATCTGGCTGCCGCGCAAGCCGCGCCTGTGCCAGTCGCTCCTGCATCACCGGAGCGCGCAGCTGCCCCGGCCACCTCAACGGCGGGCGACCTCGCCAGTGCGCTGAGCGCAGCGTCCACTAAAGCCGACACCAGCGCCGCGAAAGCCGATACCACGTCCGTCGGCGGCGACGCCACCGCATTCCGCAACGTGATGGCTGCCACTACCAGCACGACCACGCAAGGCAGCGACACTGTCAAGCTGAGCGGCGCACCGGAACAATGGCAGCAACCGCTGCGCGCCGCGCTGGGCGATCGCCTGCAGCTGCAACTGCAGCGCGGCAGCGAGAACGCCACCATCCGCCTGGAACCACCGAATATGGGCAGCATCGAGATTTCGATCCGCCACAGCGCCGGCGCGCTGCAGGTGAACCTGTCGGCCAGCCACAGCGAAGTGCTGCGCCAGCTGAACAACATCGGCGACACCATGCGCCAGGACCTGTCGCAGCGCCAGTTCACCGAAGTGGCCGTGACCGTCAGCGCAAGTGCTGGCCGCAGCCTGGCAGATAACGCCGGCGGCAATGCGCGCCAAGGCCGCGAACAACAAGAGAACGGCCCCGGCCGTGCACTCAACGAGGGCGACGACTCGCCCACCACCTTTGCCATGATGTCTGAGCGGGAGTAATCGATAGATGAACAAGAAACTGGTAATCGTCCTGGCAGCAGTGGGCCTAATCGCAGCGGGAGCTGCGGGCGGCGCCGTGTGGCTGCTGAAGTCCGACGGCAAGAGCGCTTCGGGCGACTCGCGCAAGGCCGAAGTGGCTGAGAAAAAGGACAACAAGCCAGTCAAGTATCTGACGGTGGAAAAAGTCATCGTCATGCTGCGCCGTAATCCAGGCGATACCGTGACCCATTACATGTCGGCCGACCTGGTGGTGTCCACCAGCGCGGACCAGGAAAAAGAAGCGAAGGAAAACCTGCCGCTGCTGCGCAGCGTCGCCGTGCGTGCCCTGTCGGCCCTGCCGATGGAAAAGGCATCCACCATGACGAT
>NZ_JBFRDW010000296.1:0-6953 GCF_052113985.1 Pseudoduganella sp. RAF53_2
CGGTTGGTCCGTCGGTTGGCGGTTTCCTGATCCTGTCGGGCGGCAGCGTGCAGGGACCGTACCTGGCGCTGGCCGGCGCGCTGGCCGTACTGGCGTTGTTGTTTGCGGCAGCGCGTCTGCCGCACATCACGCATGCCGACGAGGGGACGGACGCGCAGACGGCGTCGCCGGCTGGCGTCACTGATGCGGTGGAGAAGCGCTCCGCGACATCGTTTCCGCACCTGGTGCTGGGTGCGATCGCCATCTTCGTTTATGTCGGCGGCGAAGTCAGCGTCGGCTCCTTCCTGATCAACTTCCTCGGTGAGCCGGCCATTGCAGGGCTGTCGCATGCCGATGCCGCGCAATACGTCAGCCTGTACTGGGGCGGCGCGATGGTCGGCCGCTTCATCGGTTTCGCGGTGATGCGCAAGATCAGTCCCGGCAAGGCGCTGGCGTTCAACGCCACGGCTGCCATCGTGCTGATCCTGGCCGCGATTCTGGGCCATGGCAAGGTGGCGATGTGGGCAATCCTGGCGGTTGGCCTGTGCAACTCCATCATGTTCCCGACCATCTTCAGCATGGCGCTTCACAAGCTGGGCCGCTTCACCGGCCAGGCGTCGGGCATCCTGTGCATGGCCATCGTCGGCGGTGCACTGGTGCCCTTTGCACAAGGCGCGCTGGCGGACAACGCAGGGCTGCAACTCTCCTTCGTGATTCCGGCGGCTTGCTACGCCTACATCCTGCTATTTGGCCTGAAGTACGCCGGCCTGCACAAGACCTGAGGTCACGGCCTTGTAAGCCCGTGCGCGCTCCGTTTCRCTCAATACGCGTGGAGTCGCCACGGGCGCACCAGCCTGGAAGAAGGGGCTGATCTGCCAGCTGCCGTTGACGCGGGCGCGCAGCACGGAAGCGATGATGCCGGCAGTGGCAAAGAACGTCGCCGCGGCGCTGGAGGGACCCTTGCCTTTAGCGTGCCTGGTGTTTGTGTGCACACGCTTGCTGCCGAATTTGGCATCTAGCGTCGCGATGGACTTGCCAAGGCCGTTGTGCAGCAGCGCGACGAAGGACAGCTTCGGATCACGCGCGGTGTTGGCGATTGGCGTGTTGCAGCAGCTGGCGTACCAGCGCAGCAAGCCTTTATCGGACAGCGAAACACAGGCCAGCGCCTCTGCGCCCTGCGTGAACGATACATGCTGCTGTAAGGTGGTCACAACATCAGTGCCGCCATGGCCATCCAGCACACGTTCCGGGTTGCCTAATGCATGGGCGTAGGCCTGGCAGTCCGCGCAGTGGCAGACAAGGCGTGTTACGGACACCGCGCCGGACAGGGCACCCTGCAGATGCCCGCATTTGCATTGAATTTTTCTTGCTGTGTATTGCATGATTAGCTCCCAACATTGATATTCGATGTTGGGATTAAATCGCTGCGGTGTGTCCTGCGGATTTCAGTGATACATTGAGACACACAGCCGTCTAGACAGGCGCCGCACAATATTGGCGCACATAAGCCTCATGCTGCGGCAGCTGGGCCACGGTGCGGTTCACCGTATCGCTGATGCTGCCGAGGAAGGCCGACAGTTCCGCATCGCCCATCAGATCGGCCGCCTGGTGGTGCTGCTCCGGCATGATGCCCTGGCCCAGCATCACCTGAATCCAGGAGTTCTCGGCGAACAGCTCGTTCGGAATACGGAACACGCGGCCCGTTTCGCGGAACAGATTGATGCGATGACGCAGGGAGGCCGGTACTTCCATCTCGGCGCAATGGCGCCAGAACGCGGTATCGCGGCGGTTCGTCACGTTATAGTGCAAGATGATGAAGTCACGGATGTGTTCAATCTCCGTGCGCGTCTGGCTGTTGTATTCGTCGATATCGCTTTGACGGATACCCTGAGCCGGGAACAGCTGCATCAGACGGATGATGCCGCGCTGGATCAGGTGAATACTGGTCGACTCGATCGGCTCCAGGAAGCCGCTGGCCAGGCCGATGGCGACGCAGTTGCCAACCCAGGTCTTGTGGCGCTGGCCCGGCTTGAAGCGGATCACGCGTGGCTGCACCAGTTGCTCGCCCTCGATATTGGAGAGCAGGGTTTGCTTCGCGTGCTCGTCATCGGTGAATTTACTGGAGAAGACGATGCCATTGCCGACGCGGTGCTGCAGCGGAATGCGCCACTGCCAGCCGGCGTCGCGTGCGATGGAGCGCGTCAGCGGCACGGCAGGACCAACGGATGCCGTCTGCACTGCAATCGCGCTGTCGCAGTGCAGCCATTGCGACCAGTCCTCATACTCCTGCTTCATGGTTTCGCCGATCAGCAAGGCGCGGAAGCCGGTGCAGTCGATGAACAGATCGCCTTCCAGCAGCGCCCCGTTCTCCAGCTGCAGGGACGTGATGTTGCCGCTTGCCGGATCGGTGTTCACGCGGGCGATCTTGCCTTCGATACGCTGGGCGCCATAGCCTTCCGAATACTTGCGCAGATAGCGCGCATAGGCGCTGGCGTCCATGTGGTAAGCGTAGTTGATGCCCTGGCGCGGCAAGTGGGCGAAGCGGTTTTCCTGCGCCGCTTTCAGTTCCAGGCAGTAATCGCCGTAGTCGCCGGCGAGATTGCGCTCGCGGCCCTTGCGCCAGAAATGCTGGAAGCCCGCGGTCCAGTGGTCGGTGCCGGTCAGACCGAAGGAGTGGATGTAGTCTTCATTGACGTTGCGCCAGTTCTCGAAGCTGATGCCCAGCTTGAAGGTGGCGTTGGTGGCGGCCATGAATTCCTGCTCATTGATCTCCAGCAGGCTGTGATAGTTCATCAAAGTAGGAATGGTCGCTTCGCCTACGCCCACGGTGCCGATTTCGTCGGACTCCACCAGTTTGATGTCGAGCAGCTTGCCCAGGGTGCGAGACAGCGCGGCAGCCACCATCCAGCCAGCGGTGCCGCCGCCGGCAATCACAACGCGCCGGATAGGGCGGCGGTCTTCTCCATTATGTTCTCGCATTGGTGTCTCCTGTTACCGGTTAATTTTCTTGAGCAGCTGCGCGCGCAGCACGCGCGACATGTCATCGTCGATGGGGCCCAGCATGCGGCGCGCTTGCGGCGACATGTGAGCGGAAGTATTTTCGTCGGCCTCGAATACGTAGTGGCGGAACAGTTCCTTCCAGGCCTCGCGCTGTTCGTGCGGCAGGTCGCGGATCGTCATCAGAGACAGCATCAGCGCATTGCTGGGCGTGTCCATGTAATCGGGCGACTGGCGCCACCAGTAGTTGATCAGCATATTGAAGCTGTCCAGCGCCTCCACATGATGCCACCACATACTGGGGATGAAAATGGCGTCGCCCGGCCCCAGCTCGGCCACTTGCGCATGGCGGCAGGCTTCCGCAAAGCGTGGGAAGCGCTCCAGATCGGGCTTGGCGAAATCCACCAGGCTGATGGACTGGCCGGCAGGTGTGAAGTCCAGCGGGCCGATATACAGATTGGTCAGCTGGTCCGGCGGGAACAGGGTGAAGCGGCGGTGGCCGGCTGTCACGCAGGCCAGATTGTCCGGCAAGTCGTAATGCGCAGCGATGCGCGTGCGGTTGCCGAACCAGACGCTCATCAGCGCGTCGCGCACACCGAGATCGATCGGATTCTCTTCGCGGAAGCCGGGCAGGGCGACTTCCACCGTGGTCGAACCGACATAGATGGCAGGCGGCTGCGGGTTATCGCGCTGCGCCGCCAGTTCATCCAGTACCTGGTCGATACGCGCGCGCAGCGACTGGAAATTGAAGCCGCTCAGGTCTTCGTTGTAGAAGAAGCGGCCTTCGATGTCGTCGCGGCCCAGCATGGCGACCACCGTGCAGTCGCGATAGAAGCGGCGCAGGTAGGCGTCTGCCGTCTGGTGTGTGGCGCCCGCGTGCACGGCGGGCCAGTCCGCAACCAGGCCACGCAGAATCATGGGCTGCGTGGAAGTCAGGATCTCGTCCGTCAGCGTCTCGCGCGTAACGCCGTGCACTTCCCGCATCGGTTTTGCATCAACCAGCACGGTTCTTACGCTCGATCAGTGCACGGAAGTTGGCCATGGAGGCAATCTGCATATAGATCGGCTGCAGGAAGCCGGCGCGGTGCAGGCCTTCCAGCGCCGGCCCGCCCAGTGCTGCCAGACGCTCTTCATGGATCGTGTAGAAGCCGGCCAGGCGGTTCTGGGAGCCGTCATTCAGCTCGATGTCGGCCACGAAGGATTCCAGCAGTTCGTTCTGCAGCAGGGCGCCGATGAACAGGCGCTGTTGCTGCAGGCCGTTGTGCAGGGCCAGCAGCATGGAATTGACGTTTTCCAGGTATTCGGTGGTGCCGCCGTGGGTACGGAATACCGGTTCGCCCTCGCTGCGATTGACGCGCGGGTTATCCAGGTCCACATGTACGGTCAGTTCGTCGCCGTTGCGGCCGATCAGGAAAGGCTGGCGCTCGATGGCCAGCGGCACATAGGCAGCATCCCAGCCGTCTGGACCAAGGAAAAGATTCTCGCCTTCCTGGAAGCCGAACAAGGCCAGCGATTCGAAAGAACCATCGGCACTCTTGCGGAACACGATCGGGTAGCAGGACTGCACATCGCGGAACTCGCCGGGGAAGGTGAGGGCGCTCATCACGTTGTCGCCATACTGCGCGCCGCGTGCGGTGACGATGTGCATGTCCTTGTGGGCCACGTTATTGAGCAGTGCGTGATTGGGCATGAAGTGGCCTTTTCAGATTCGAGGYAAGCCGTGACGCCGGATATGGGCGATCAGCTCGCGGTTGGTGGGCAGGGCCTTCAGCATTTTCGCCGTCAGCCCGGCTGTTTCGCGGAAGTWGTTATCGGCTGCTTCCGCATTATCGGGACGGCGCAAACCGCCGCCAGCCTCGCTGCGGAAGCCCATGCCGTACAAGACGTACTGGTAGCTGGCAGCCGGGAAGACTTCCTCGATGCGGTAAAAGTCGCTGCGCGACGGCGGACGATGGCGCCACAGCGTCAGCATTTCGGCCAGGCGTTCCGGCACCGTTTCGCGGTTATCGATCCAATATGGCGAATCGCTGCGGTGGCTCAGCACATAGTGCAGCTTGAGGAAGTCGATCACGCGCTCCCAGCGATAGCGGAAAGTCTCGTTGAAGCGGCGCGCAACGATGTCCATGGCTTCGCGCGTCGCGGGCATGTCGTCGCTGATCATATTGGCCGACAGTTCGACCATGGCGAGTGCCGACGCTTCCAGTGGCTCGATAAAGCCGGAGGAAAGGCCTACGGCCACGCAATTGCGTTGCCAGAAGCGCTCGCGGTAACCTGGATTGAAGGTCAGCTTGCGCGGCGGCGGAATGTCGTCCAGTCCGATGTAGGCGCGCAGTTCGGCTTCCGCTGCCTCGTCGCTGGTATGGGCGCTGGAATAAACGTGGCCAATGCCGCGCCGCGAGGGCAGGCCGATATCCCAGATCCAGCCGTTGCGCTGCGCGGTGGACGTGGTCTGCGAACCGATGGGCGTATCTTCGGCAGGGTAGGGAATTTGCACTGCCAGCGCGCTGTCGTTGAACAGCACATGCTTCTGCGAGATGAAGGGTACTTCAAAGTGCTGGCCCAGCAGGCGCGATTGCATGCCGGTGCAATCGACAAACAGGTCGCCGGCCAGCACGCCGCCCTGACGCAGTTTCAGTGAGGCGATATCGCCGCCATCGCCGGATGTGATGGCATCCACGTGATCCAGTACATGCCGCACGCCGAGGCGTTCGGTGCAGTGCTTGCGCAGGAAGACGGAGAATTTGCCCGCGTCCAGGTGGTAGCCATAGTTGGCCACCGCCGCGAATTCCGGCGTGGCGGCCTGCTTGGGCGCCTTGCCCTGCACGCACAGGTGCGGCTGGAACGAAGCCAGATCGGCAAAGGGCACTTGCGGAAATGCTTCCAGCCAGCGCTCGACCAGATTGGCCTCGCCATAGCCCTGCGGCAGAACAAACGGGTGGAAATAGTAATCGTCATCCGCGCCGGTAACCCAGCGGTTAAAGCGCGAGCCTTGTTTGAACGAGGCGTCGCACTCGCGGAAGAAATCGGATTCGGAAACACCGATGCGATGCAAAGTGTCGCGCATCGTCGGCCAGGTGCCTTCGCCGACGCCGATAATCGGCACGTCCGGCGATTCGACCAAGGTAACTTCCAGTCCGCCCGGCTGGTGCGCCGGATGGTCGGCGGCCAGGACGGCGGCGGTCAGCCAGCCTGCCGAACCGCCTCCCACTACAACAACTTGTCGGATCATCCTGCTCACTGCCATGAAACCTGTCCCCGTTGTGCTTTGCTGCGAGTCTAACCGAAAAGGCCGCCGCTGGGCAGCGGCCTTTTCATGGTCAGAACTTGTAACGGGCTCCAATCATGTAACGCGGACCTGCCTGCGTCACGGACAACACTTCAGACTTGGTACGGCCATGCACGCGCTGGATTTCGTCGGTCAGGTTGATCGCCTCGAACTGGAAGCTCAGCTTCTCGGTCAGTTGATAGCCCACGCTCAGGTCCAGCTGTCCATACGGCTCGGTGTAGTTCGGGTTAGGACCTGCGCCGTCGAAGGTCGACGACAGGAACTCGCCGCGCCAGTTCCAGGCCGCACGCACCGTGAACTTCTTGTCTTCGTAGATACCCACCAGGTTGTACGAGTTGCTGAGGCCTACCAGCGCGAACTGCTCGCCGATCGACGCGTTGTCGTATTTCAGGCCGGAGTGCACGTAGGTGTAGTTGGCCTGCAAACCGAAGCCGGTGTCGCCGAACATATGCTGGACGTTGAGTTCAGCACCGTGCAGCTTGGCCTTCTTCTGGTTCGAGTACGAGTTGATCTCGAAGCTTGCCACCGGATCGCTCGGTTGGCCGACGATGTTACCGGTTGCGTTGCCGCTTGCGTCATCCGGGCCGCGCGTCACGCCGGGTGCATTCGGGTGATTGCGGAAGATGTAGTTGCGGATGCAGACTGCATCGCTGCCGCAATTGCCCTTGGCGATCGCCTCGTTCCACAGTGC
>NZ_JBFRDW010000297.1:0-6949 GCF_052113985.1 Pseudoduganella sp. RAF53_2
GGGAGACGACGTGCAGGATCGGGGATAGTTGGCCGTAGTGTTCCGGCAGACGGATCACGTGGACGCCGTCGCCGGAAGTGATGCGGGAGTCGACGTCGGCGAAGACGTAGAGCTGACCGCCGCGGGCGCGCACTTCCTGCATATTGGATTTCAGCTTTTCGATCAATGCGTCGTTCGGCGCGATCGTCACGACAGGCATTTCTTCCGTCACCAGCGCCAACGGGCCGTGCTTCAGTTCTCCCGCAGGATAGGCCTCGGCGTGAATATAGGAAATCTCCTTCAGCTTCAGCGCGCCTTCCAGGGCGATCGGGTAGTGCATGCCGCGACCCAGGAAGAGCGCGTTTTCCTTGCGGGCGAACTCTTCGGCCCAGGCGATGATCTGAGGTTCCAGCGCCAGCACGGATGCGATGGCGGACGGCAGGTGGCGCATCGCCTTCAGGTGTGCGGCTTCCTGCTCATCAGTGAGGCGGCCGTTGACTTGCGCCAGGCTCAGGGTCAGCAGGAACAGTGCGGCCAGCTGGGTGGTGAAGGCCTTGGTGGAGGCCACGCCCACTTCCACGCCGGCGCGGGTGATGTAGGCCAGCTTGCACTCGCGAACCATGGCGCTGGTGGACACATTGCAGATGGTCAGGGTGTGCTCCATGCCCAGTTCGCGCGCGTGCTTCAGCGCGGCGATGGTGTCGGCGGTTTCGCCGGACTGGGAGATGGTGACCACCAGCGTATTCGGATTCGGCACGCTGTCGCGGTAGCGGTATTCGGACGCGATCTCCACGTTCACCGGCAGCTTGGCGATCGATTCGATCCAGTATTTGGCGGTCAGGCCGGCGTAGTAGGAGGTGCCGCAAGCCAGGATCAGCACGCGGTCGATCTGCTTGAAGACTTTGTAGGCGCCGTCGCCGAACAGCTCGGGCATCACGCCGGTCACGCCTTCCAGCGTGTCGCCCACTACGCGTGGCTGCTCGAAGATTTCCTTCTGCATGAAGTGGCGGTAGGGACCCAGCTCCGCCGCACCGGTGTGAGCGTGAACCGTCTTGATTTCGCGTTGAACCTGGCGGCCGTGCACGTCGACGATCCAGGTACGGCCCAGCTGCAGGTCGACCACGTCGCCTTCTTCCAGGTAGATGATCTGGTCGGTGGTGCCAGCCAGCGCCATGGCGTCGGACGCGACGAAATTTTCGCCCTGTCCCAGGCCCACGATCAGCGGCGAGCCCTGGCGCGCGGCGACCACGCGGTGTGGTTCTTCGCGGCTGAACACGGCAATGGCGTAGGCGCCATGCAGGCGCTTGACGGCTTGCTGCACGGTTTCGAACAGGTCGCCGTTGTACATGTGGTCGACCAGRTGGGCGATSACYTCGSTGTCGGTCTGGCTCTGGAAAACATAGCCCAGTTTGGTCAACTCGGCGCGCAGCTCGTCATGATTTTCGATGATGCCGTTGTGAACCAGGGCGATACGGGCGTTGTCCGAGCTTGGCGAGAAGTGCGGGTGCGCATTGTGCGAGGCCGGGGCGCCGTGAGTAGCCCAGCGGGTGTGGGCGATGCCGGTGAAGCCTTGCAGGCCGACTTCGTTGATCTGCTTTTCCAGGTCCGCCACGCGCGAGGTGCTGCGGGAACGCTGCAGGGCGCCGTCCACGTGCAGGGCGACGCCGCAGGAGTCATAACCGCGATATTCCAGGCGCTTCAGGCCTTCCAGCAGGATTGGAGTGATATTGCGTTGCGCTACCGCGCCGACGATGCCGCACATAAATGCCTCTTCTCGTAAAAGAAAAACTAATGGATTTATCGTAGAGCAGTGGCGATGAAATATGCTTTCTTAATTTACCCGTGCGTGACAGAATATTTCATCGCTACTGATGCATGAAATATTCTTTCAAATGAACGAAAATTTTGACGAAATAGATCGTCGCATATTAAACGCTTTACAACAAGATGCGGCGCAAACCAATGCGGAACTGGCGCAAACGGTACATGTTTCGCCACCGACATGCTTGCGGCGAGTCAAACAGTTGACGGAAAGCGGCGTGATCGAGCGGCAGGTGGCCATCGTCTCGCCGGAAAAAGTGGGAGCGCGGCTGACGGCGAYTGTGGAGATCACGCTGGATGTGCAGGCCTCCGATCGCATGGATGAGTTCGAGGCGCGCGTGGCCGGCGAGGAAGCGGTACTGCAGTGTTATCGCGTGTCGCCGGGTCCGGATTTTGTGCTGATCGTGCAGGTGGCGGACATGCCGGCTTACCACGCCCTGGCCCACCGTTTGTTCGCAACCCAGACCAATGTTCGCAATGTAAAGGCTTACTTCTCCACATTTCGGAGCAAGYTTGAAACCAGAATCTCGGTGTAGACCAGTTTTCCAATGCAATCCACTGGCCTTTCCACAGTGTTTTCCACATTAGCCGTGCAGCAACGTTGGGTTATTCAGCGCTGTGCACGTGCTTTTCACCGGATTCAAGCAGGCTTACACACAGCCTTATCCACAATTCGAAGTTATCCTGACTTATGAAATTGGTATGCACAGGCTTTTCCACAGCCTCATGCGAAAGTTATGCTGGGTAGTGCGCTGGGGATAACTGGACCATACCAGTTGGCGCTTATTCAGATGCTATCCAGTCCTTATACCGGGCTTCTTAAACCCTTTCAAACGTGCTTTTGCACATCTTTATCCACAGCCGTCTAGAATGGGCGCATGAACTATCTCGCGCACATCCTGCTAGCCCGCCAGAGCGACGCGGCCATGATCGGGGCGATGCTGGGCGATTTCGTGAAAGCGAACGATGTGCGGAACTATCCGGCCGAGATCGCGCTGGAAATCATCCTGCACCGGAATATCGACAGCTTTACGGACAACCATCCGGTGTTCCGCTCATCCGTGCAAATGTTTGGCGAAGGCCGGCGGCGGTATGCCGGCATCGTGCTGGACGTGCTGTACGACCATTTCCTGAGCCAGCGCTGGGATAACTTCTGCGATATCCACAGGCCGGAATTTATCGAACGCTTTTACCGCGCGCTGCTGGCGCATCAGGAAATGCTGCCGGAGAAATTGCGGGTGCTGGCGCCGCGCATCGTGCAACAGGACTGGCTGGGCAGTTATGGCGAACTGGAAGGCGTGGAGAGGGCGGTGACGCGCATTTCGCAGCGACTGAGCCGCAATGGCGAGCTACTGCGTGCGGGGCTGGCGGACGTGCGCGTGCACTATGCCGCCATTGCCGAGGGCTTTGAGGAATTCTTCCCGCAGTTGATGCGCTACGCCGGGGAACGGCGTAGCGAGTTGGTGCTTACTTCTTCACTTTGACCGGACGGGTCCAGCCTTCGATGGTCAGCTGCTTGGGGCGGCTGATGGTCAGCTTGCCTGGCGGCGCGTTCTTGGTCAGGGTGGTGCCCGCACCCAGAGTGGCGCCGGCGCCAACCGTTACGGGCGCCACCAGCTGGCTGTCGCTGCCGATAAAGGCGTCATCTTCAATCACGGTGCGGAACTTGTTGGCGCCGTCGTAATTGCAGGTAATGGTGCCGGCGCCGATGTTCACGCGCGAGCCGACCGTGGCGTCGCCCACGTAGGCGAGGTGGTTGGCCTTGCTGTGTGCCGCAACCTGGCTGTTCTTCACTTCTACGAAGTTGCCGATGTGGACGTCTTCGCCCAGTTCAGTGCCGGGACGCAGACGGGCATATGGGCCGATTTGCGAGGATGGGCCGACCTTGGCTTCTTCGATATGGCAGAAGGGCTTGATATAGGCGCCCGCTTCGATGGTGGCGTTGACCAGCACGCAGTTGGCGCCGATGGTCACGCCTTCACCCAGCTCGACCTTGCCTTCGAAGACGCAGCCGACGTCGATACTCACATCGCGGCCGCAGATCAGTTCACCGCGCACGTCAATGCGCGCCGGGTCGGCCAGCGTGACGCCGCGTTCCAGCAGAGCGTTGGCAATATTGGTCTGGTGGATGCGCTCCAGCTGGGCCAGCTGCACCTTGCTGTTCACGCCCAGCACTTCCCATTGCGCACCCGGATGGGCGGACACCACACCCACGCCTTCCTCCACCGCCATGGCGACGATATCGGTCAGGTAATACTCGCCCTGCGCATTCTCGTTCTTCAGCGCGCTCAGCCACTTCTTCAGCTTCAGCGTCGGGATGATCATGATGCCGGAGTTGATTTCCTTGATCAGGCGCTCAGCTTCAGTGGCATCCTTTTCTTCCACGATGCGCTTGATGGCGCCGCCGTGGCGGACGATGCGGCCCAGGCCATAGGGATCATCCTGGATCACGGTCATGATGCCGAGCTTGTCGTTGCCGGCCGCTTCCGCAAGGCGGCGCAGCGAGTCATCCGTGGTCAACGGCACGTCGCCGTACAGCACCAGGGTCGGCACGTCATTGTCGAGATGCGGCAGGGCTTGCATCACGGCGTGGCCGGTACCCAGCTGTTGTTCCTGCAGGGCGGACAGGATGGTCGTACCGCCCATGGTCATGTATTTGCCTAGCGAGGCCAGCACCGCTGCGCCGCCGTGCCCGTAAACCACGCATAATTTGGCGGGAGAAAGGCTGCGTGCCGTTTCGATAACGTGCGACAACAGTGGCTTACCTGCCAGCGGGTGAAGGACTTTTGGAAGCGCAGATTGCATACGCTTGCCCATGCCAGCGGCGAGGATGACGACGTTCATAGACCGTTCAATTTGTGAGTTAACAGATGAGAAAGTTTAACACGTGCATCGTAGCGGCTTTGTTACTTCTGCTCGCGGCGTGCAGCTCTCTTCGCCTCGCCTACAACAACGGCGATACCCTGCTGTACTGGTGGCTCGATGCCTATGTCGATTTCGACTCCGGGCAGAAGGGCGAGGTGAAGCAGGACATTGATGACCTCTTCCGCTGGCACCGCAAGACTCAGCTGCGCGACTACGTGCAGGTGATGCAGAAGGCGCAGCAGCAGTTGCAGGGCAATGTCACCCAGGCCGATCTGCTGGCGGATTATCAGGATATCCGCGCCCGCACCATGGCCCTGCTGATCAAAGCTTCACCGGATATTGCCGATCTGGCCCTGTCGCTGAAGCCCGAGCAGCTGGCGCAGATGGAGAAGAAATTCGCCAAGAACAACGCCAAGTTCCGCAAGGAGAACATGAAGGGCGACGCGGAGGAGCAGAACAAGTTCCGGTACAAGAAATCGATGGAGCAGTTCGAACTGTGGTTCGGCAGTTTCAGCAAGGAGCAGGAAGGCATCATCCGCAAGGCTTCCGACGCGCGTCCGCTGGACAATGCGCTGTGGCTGGATGAGCGCACACGCAGGCAGCGCAATATCCTGAACCTGGCGAAACGCATCATGACGGAGAAACCTTCGAAGGAGGTGGCCACCGGGTGGATTCAGGATCTGATCCGGCAGAGCTTTGACCGCATGGAGCATTCAGAACGCAAGCCCTTCTTCGACACCTACACCAATAGCACGGTGGAGCTGGTGAATCTGGTGGTGCATATCGCTACGCCGGAACAGAAGGCGCACGCCCAGAAACGCATGCAGGGCTGGATCAGCGACTTTAATACCCTGGCCGCCGAATCGCATTGAAACCCACGGCGTGAAACTGGTGGCAGGCACGCCGTGCCTGCCACCGGGGGTAACGGTTTCGGCGATAATATGGTCCATGCAAAAGAAGAAACCTCAACAGGTACGCATCATTGGCGGTGCCTGGAAACGCACGCCGCTACCGGTGCTTGATGCGCTGGGCTTGCGGCCTACGCCGGATCGCGTCCGCGAAACGGTGTTCAACTGGATTAATCACTTGCGCGACGGCGTTTGGGACGACGCACAGGTCCTGGACCTGTTCGCCGGCTCCGGCGCGCTCGGTTTCGAAGCCGCCAGCCGCGGCGCAGCCGCTGTGGCCATGATCGACGCCAACACCGCGGTCGTACGCCAACTGGAAGCGAACAAGGCCAAGCTGAATGCGGGTACGGTACGCGTCACCCGCGGCGATGCGCTGGCGGCCGCACAGTCGATGGCCGCACGTGGCGAGAAATTCGACCTGATCTTCCTGGACCCGCCCTATCAGCTGGATTTGCTTAGCCGTAGCCTGCCGCTGTGCCTACAATTAGTGAAGGAAGGTGGGCTGGTCTACGCTGAATCAGACACTCCGCTGGGCGAAACGCCCGGCTGGGAAGTGATCCGATCCGACAAAGCAGGCATGGTCTACTACCACCTGCTACGGGCAAGTGCCTGATTTTCAGGCATAATGCGCGTCTGAATGATGCTTTTAAGCAGGGAGCCGTAATGGTTACAGCAGTTTATCCAGGAACGTTCGACCCGCTGACCCGTGGCCACGAGGATCTGGTGCGCCGTGCGTCCGGCCTGTTCGACACCCTGATCGTTGGCGTGGCGGACAGCAAGAACAAGCGCCCCTTCTTCACCGTGCAAGAGCGGCTGGAGATTGCGAACGAGGTGCTGGGCCACTATCCGAACGTGAAGGTCGAGAGTTTTTCCGGCCTGCTGAAGGATTTCGTGCGCGAACATGATGCGCGCGTGATCGTGCGCGGCCTGCGCGCGGTGTCCGACTTCGAATTCGAGTTCCAGATGGCGGGGATGAACCGCTATATGCTGCCCGACGTCGAAACCCTGTTCCTGACCCCTTCCGACCAGTATCAGTTCATCTCGGGCACCATCGTGCGCGAGATTGCCGAGCTGGGCGGCGACGTATCCAAGTTTGTGTTCCCCTCGGTCGACCGCTGGCTTCGCAAGAAGATCGCGGCCAACAAGGGCGAATAAGCGAGTATTGCCATGGCTTTGATGATTACCGACGACTGTATCAATTGCGACGTTTGCGAGCCGGAGTGCCCGAACGACGCGATTTATATGGGCGCCGAGATTTACGAGATCGACCCGAACAAGTGCACCGAGTGCGTGGGCCACTTCAACGAGCCCCAATGCCAGCAGGTGTGCCCGGTGTCCTGCATTCCGTTCAACCCGGCGTGGCGCGAGACGGAAGA
>NZ_JBFRDW010000298.1:0-6945 GCF_052113985.1 Pseudoduganella sp. RAF53_2
ACGCTGGTGCTGGATGAGGCGGACAAGCTGCTGGACATGGGCTTCAGCGAAGAGATTTCGACGCTGGTGCTGGATGAGGCGGACAAGCTGCTGGACATGGGCTTCAGCGAAGAGATTTCGCGCATCCTGTCGCTGCTGCCGGAACAGCGCCAGAACCTGTTCTTCTCCGCGACTTTCCCGCCGGCTGTGCAGACACTGGCCACGCGCATGCTGCGCAATCCCGTGCGCATCGAGACGGTGAGCGAAGAGGCGCACGAGCCGGACATCACCCAGCGCGCTATTGAAGTGGATGCTGGGCGCCGCACCCAGCTGCTGCGCCAGCTGGTGCGCGAGAATAAATGGAACCAGGTGCTGGTGTTCGTGGCGACCAAGTACGCGTCCGAGCACGTGGCCGACAAGCTGCGCCACAACGGCGTCGCTGCCGAAGCTTTCCACGGCGACTTCAGCCAGGGCGCGCGCACCGAAGTGCTGGCCGATTTCAAGTCGGGGAAAATGCACGTGCTGGTGGCGACCGACGTCGCGGCGCGCGGCATCGACATCGCGCAATTGCCGGTGGTGGTGAACTACGATTTGCCGCGCTCTCCGGCCGATTACATCCACCGCATCGGCCGTACGGGCCGCGCGGGCGCCAGCGGGCTGGCCGTGAGCTTTATYACGCCGGAGATGGAACAGCATTTCCGCCTGATCGAGAAGCGCCAGGACAAGCGCGTGGCGCGCGAGCGTGTTGCGGGCTTTGAACCGGTGACGCAGGCGCCCGCACCGGGCGCCGCTACCGATACGGCGAACGGCGGCGTCAAAGGCAAGCGCAAGAGCAAGAAGGACAAGCTGCGGGAAGCCGCCGCGGCGGTCCAAAAACCAGAGCCTTAAACCTGGTGCCAGCCACGATGTGGCTGGCACCTGCTTCACGCCGTGGGTTTACTTTTTATACGGCTGGAGAATCTCTTCGCCATCGCCGACCATCAGCACCACCAGCAGCTTGGCCGGCTTGGTCTTGCTCGCATTGCGCGACACCACGTGCGGGTGCTTCGGCGATTCGTACCAGAACTGGCCCGCCTTGTACTTCACCGGCGCCTCGCCTTCCAGTTGCGACTCCACTTCACCTTCCATCACATAGGCGAACACGGAACCCGGATGCACATGCGCTGGCGAAGACTGGCCAGGCGCGTAATTCACGGTCAGCATAATCCCGGTATGGCCCGGCGCTTCCGGCAAGGCGTGCTTTTGCAGGACGGTGGCGTTGTCGGCCGCATCATGCGCTTGCGATGGCAGGCCCACCGCAAACACAGCGGCGCCGATTGCTGCAAAAATAGCGCGTTTCAGCATGGCGGCCTCCTTACACTGCAGGGATGACGCGGAAACCGACACCGAAGCGGTTCCAGGCATTGATCGTATTGATGGCCATGGTCAGATTGACCTGCTCGGCCGGCGTGAACTCCTTGGCCATGGCGGCGTAGTCTTCGTCCGGCGCGTGGGTTTCGGACAGGCGGGTCAGCGCTTCGGTCCATGCCAGAGCAGCGCGTTCACGCGGGGTGAAGAACGGGGTTTCGCGCCATACCGACACGCCCATCAGGCGGCGTTCAGTCTCGCCGGCTTTGCGGGCGTCGGTGGAGTGCATGTCCACGCAAAAGGCGCAGCCATTGATCTGCGAAGTGCGCAGCTTGACCAGTTCCACCAGCGGTTTTTCCAGACCCAGGCTGTTGACGGCCTTTTCCAGCGCCATCATGGCTTTCATGGCTTCCGGCGATGCAGTGTAGTAGTTGATGCGTTCCATGTGAGTTCTCCTTGAAGAATTGGTGTTCGATGGAGTCCATTGTAGGGAGGCCATCGCCCTGCGAAGGGGCCAATTCCGGGAGAAATCAGGGGTCAACTTCCTGCAATTGGTCCCTCGACCAGCACCATGCGGCGGCGCAGACGGGCRGCTTCGGCCGAATCACCGGCTTTTTCGGCCCGCATGGCCTGCACATTCAGCCACGCCAGCAGGGGACGCTTCCAGCCTTGCGCGGACGCGGTTTCGACAGCCGTGTCCAGCACCGCAGGTGTGGCGCGGTTGGCGCGGAACACGGCCCCGGCTGCGACCAGGCGCGATAGTGGATCGGGAATGGCCGCCACGGCTTTCGCGGCGGCTTCGTCGCCACCGGCCGCCAGCACGGCGCGCTGGGGTTCGGGCAGCAGGGCCGCCTCGGACGCTTGCGCGCGGCCGGCAATATAGTTTGCGTAAGCTGCGTCGGCCGGGCTGGCGTCGGCGCGCAGGGCTTCGAAGCCGGGGCACTCGCCAAACGATAGCGCTGCCACGCGCGCGGCGCAGCGCGCCAGTTCGATGCGGATGATCAGTTCCACCTTGCCGGTGCTGGCGATCTGCTCGCGGGCGCGTGCGAATTCAGTCTTCTCGACATTGTCCTTGCCGGACAGGTAGGCCGCCTGCGCCCGTTCCAGCGACTGGTGGGCATTCATCTGCCAGTCCGGCACGCGCGGGCCGCCGCCGCAGGCGGAGAGCAGGACTGCGCTACAGATCAGGAGTCGTTTCATGGCAGCTTGATCTCCGTATCGCGTTTGAATGGCCATTTGCGGTTGATCTCATTGACCAGTTGTTCGATCTGCCGCAGATTGCTGTCGATCTCCGCCCGTAGCGTGCCCAGGTCTTCGGTGGCGGCACGGGCGTTCTTGCCGACCACCTGGGCATCAGCCAGGATGGCGTCCATTTTCTTCAGGCTGGTGCGGGCGTCGGCCAGCAGGCCGTTCAACTGCACGATGGTGGCCTGCGCATCGGTGGCGATGCCTTTGTCGCCGAACACACGGCGGTCCGCATTGCCTACCAGGCTGTCCGCCTTGACGATCAGGGAATTCGCATTGCGCAGCAGTTCGCGCGCCTTCTGGTCTTCTCCGGTCAGCAGGCCAAAGGCGCCGCCGGGACCATTCAGCTTTTCCGTCGCGCCCTGCAGGTTGCGCAGGCTGGCGCCCAGCGGACCTTCATTGGCGGTGAGGGCGCTCAGGTTTTCCAGCACATCCTTCGCAGCCTGCACCACTTTCGGAATCTCGGAGGCTGTATCGCCGACCAGCAGGCCGCGTTCGGCGTTGTCCGGCAAAGGGGGATCGGTCGGGATGCCGGAGAAGGCACGCAGCCGCGCGCCGCCCACCAGGCCTTTTTCCAGCGTGAAGATGCTGCTGGTGCGCAGCCAATGCGCATCCTTTTGCGGAACGTCGATCAGCACGCGCGCCTTGCCTTGCGGGCTCAGTTCAATGCGCTGCACGCGGCCGATGGGGAAGCCGGCGAAGGTCACGTCCATGCCCACGGTCACGCCTTCGGAATCGTCGGCGGTCAGCACCAGCCGCTGCGTCGCTTCGAAAGCGCCGCGTGCGTACATCAGGTAAAGCACCGTGCCGACCAGCAGCACGCCCAGCAGGATCAGGAGCAGCAGCGCCTTGAATTCCGCGTTGCGTACCGGCGCCGGTTCGGGTTGTGTGGTGTCGTTCATATCAGTAGTAGTTCCCCATCAGCGAAGCCGTTTCGATCAGCAGGATCACGGCAAACATGCGCACCATGTCCGCCAGCCCGTGCGCCACGCCGCGGCGGCGCAGCAATGGATTGGCGGCGCCCGTGTAATAGGAAGATGCCAGCGGAATCACCGCCACGGCCATACTGAAGAACACGATCTTCAGCCACAGGATCAGGGCCACGGCGGGTTCGAAGATTTGTCCCACCACGCGCGTGTAGCCGGGCAAGGCCCAGGGCGTGAAGCCATAGATCACCAGATAGGCCAGGACCAGCGTCGTCACGCAGCTCACGGCGGCCAGCAGCCACACCGCGAACATGCCCGCCGCGGCGCGCGGGAAGAATTGCGTACGCAGCGCGAGATGCGGCTCCAGCTGTTCGCCGGCGGCGCGCTGCTGGGCGAATTCGACCCCTGCGGGCAGGGTGGAGCGCAAGGCGACAAACAGGGCGGCCGTCAAGGGCACCAGTTCCAGCACCAGCACGCGCACCACCAGATTCAGTGCATAACGCGACAGGCCATAGCTGACGGCAGTGACCACCACGATGCGGATGATCACAAGGCTGATCAGAGAGGCCAGCATGGTGAACCAGATCAGGTTATTCGCCGTCGTCACCACGAGCTGCTCGGCGAGTGCGCGCAGGTTATCGCGCCGGTAGCTGGAAGGCAGGAAGGCGCGCGTGGTCAGCAGGGCGGCAAATTGCAGCAGCCGCCACCAGCTGGTCAGCCAGGCCTGGGCCCATAGGTGCAGACGCGGTCCGGACGAGGAATGCGATGCATGAGCGTTCATATTGCGATATTAGCATCAACAATCGCATCTGCGACGGCCCGCACGCGAGCGCTGCGCGCCAGGTCGGCGTGCATCACCAGGTAGACGTCGTAGCGGTGCTCGCGCTCCGGCCAGATGCGGCGCAGTCCGGGCAGCTTGGCCGCGATGTGGATGGGCAGTTCGCCGATGCCGATGCCGGCCTGCACGGCTTCCAGCAGCACCATGCCGGTGTTGACTTCCATGGCCACACGGGCGTTGGTGATGGGCTCTCCGCCCAGCTTTTCGCCTTGCCGCGCGGTGACGCTGCTGTGGTAGATCACCAGGTCGTGGCCTGCGAAGCCGGTACCGGGTTCTCCGCGTGTTGCGATGTAGGCGGGCGTGGCGTACAGCCCCGCCACGCGCTTGCCGAGGTGGCGCGAGATCAGGTCGGGACTGGTCGGACGCACGGTGCGTACCGCCAGGTCGGTTTCGCGGCGCGTGAGGCTGGACAGCTGGGTGTTCACTTCCAGCACGATGCGGATGTCCGGATGCTGCTCGTGCAGGCGGCGCATGGCTTCCATCACGAAGGCGTGGCTGATGGTGTCCGTAGTCGCCACGCGCACCGTGCCTGAAAGCCGGTTGTCGATGCCGGACATTTCCCGTTCCAGCTGCAGCGCCGCTTCCTCCATCTGCATGGCGGAGCGGCAGGCGATTTCGCCGGCCGGCGTGGCGACGTAGCCGGAGGGCGTGCGCAGAAACAGCTTGGCGTTCAGCGCCTTTTCCATGGCGTTGAGGCGGCGGCCGACCGTGGCCTGGTCGATATCGAGCAGGGCGGCCGCACCGCGCAGCGTGCCGGCGCGGTAGATGGCGAGGAAGATGCGGGTGTTGTCCCAGTCCATTTTGGCTCCTGGATGCATTTTTGCATCAGAGTGCTGATGGTATGCATGTTTACTGCATCAGGCAAGTGCGCGCATCATTGCGGCATGCTGATATTTACGCTTGCCATAGGCTTCGTGATGGCCATGATCGACGTCACGGCCGTCAATACCGCGCTTGGCGCCATCGCCGCTGACCTGGATGTGCCGTTATCGGGCCTGGTCTGGGTGGTGGACGGCTACACGCTGACTTTTGCCGCGCTGCTGCTGGCTGGCGGCGCTCTGGCTGACCGTTTCGGGCCGCGCCAGGCCTACCAGGGCGGCTTGTGCCTGTTCCTGCTGGCTTCCGTGCTGTGCGCGCTGGCGCCTGCCGGTGGCGCGCTGGTGGCTGCGCGCCTGCTGCAAGGCGCGGGCGCGGCGCTGTTCATGCCGAGCTCTTTGAGCCTGCTGACGCATACCTTTGACAATCCGCAGCAGCGGGCGCGCATGGTCGCCATCTGGTCGGCACTGGTGGGCGTGGCGGCGACGGCTGGGCCGCTGGTGGGCGGTCTGCTGGTGCAGGGCTTCGGCTGGCGCGCGGTGTTCTGGATTAATGTGCCGGTGGGCTTGCTGGGCATCGCACTGGCGCAGTGGCGCGTGCCGGCGCCGGCGGCTTCTCCGCGTCAGCTTTCGCTGTTCACCCATGCGCTGGGTGTGGCGACGCTTGGCGCGCTGAGTTTTGTGCTGATTGAGGGGCAGGCGCGCGGCTGGACCTCTGCGGCGGTGCTGAGCGCCGTGGTGGCCGCGCTGGTGCTGGGCGGCGCGCTCTGGCTGCGCGAGCGGCGCAGCGCGCATCCCATGCTGCCGCGCGCCTTGTTYGCTTCGCCTTCGTTCGGTGCGGCGGTGGTGACGGGCTTCCTGATTAATTTCAGTGTGTTCGGCCAGCTGTTCCTGCTGAGTCTTTTCCTGCAGCAGGCGCAGGGGAGGGATGCACTGCATACCGGGCTGTTGCTGCTGCCGATGATGGCGTCCAGCACGCTGACCAATTTTTTGTCCGGACGGGTGATGGGGCGGTTCGGGACACGCGGTCCGCTGCTGGGCGGTCTGGTTGCTGCGGCAGCGGTGGCCGTGTTGCTGATCGGGGCGCGGGCGGATACGCCTTATGCCTTGATTCTCGCCGGGGCGATGGCTATTTTCTTCGCGATCGGCATTTCGATTCCGGCGATGACCAACACCGTCATGCAGGCTTCCGGACGTGAACATGCCAATAGCGCTGCGGCGGCGTTGAATGCCAACCGGCAGGTGGGGGCGCTGGTTGGGGTGGCGGTGATGGGTGTGATCCTGCACGCGGCGCCGGCGTGGGATACGCGGCTTGCGCTGGGTTTCTGCGCTATTGCCTTGTCCTATGCCAGCGCTGCGCTTCTGGTCTGGCGCCGCATCCGGGCCGGCGCGGAGGCCGCGCCGGGGGCCGCCACGTCAGCGCTGGTAACGGCGGATCATTGATCCGCCCTACGCGGCTTCTGGTCTGGCGCCGCATCCGGGCCAGCGCGGAGGCCGCGCCGGGTGCCGCCACGTCAGAACAGCTGCTCGCGCCAGGCGATCAGGTCGGCGATGGTTAGGATGGGCATGCCGTGCAAGGCGGCGAAGCGCTCGATCTGCTCGCCGCGCATCATGGTGCCATCGGGATTCATCAGCTCGCACAGCACGGCTGCCGGCGACAGGCCCGCCAGCACGGCCAGGTCGACCGAGCCTTCGGTATGGCCGGCGCGGGCCAGTACGCCGCCTGGCGTTGCGCGCAGGGGGAAGACGTGGCCGGGGCGCACCAGGTCCGAGGGCCGGGCATCAGGTGTAGTGG
>NZ_JBFRDW010000299.1:0-6939 GCF_052113985.1 Pseudoduganella sp. RAF53_2
CGGTGGGCGCCTGCAGCTTGCCTGCCGCGTCGGACACCGCACCATACGTCAGCTTGCGGCCGGACGGCTTGTGCGTGATCACGCTCTTCTCGGCGACGCATTCAGTGACCGGCACATTCCATTGATTGGCCGCAGCCTGCACCAGCATCATGCGCGCGGCAGCGCCGCCCTTGCGCACATATTCATGCGACTCGCGCACGCCGCGGCTGCCGCCGGTGGAGAAGCTGCCCCACACGCGGTTGCGCGCCAGCTGCTGGCCCGGCGTCGGATATTCGGTGGTGACCTTGGACCAGTCGGCATCCAGTTCTTCGGACACCAGCTGCGCCAGACCGGTCAGCGTGCCCTGTCCCATTTCGGAACGGGCGATGCGGATCACAATGGTGTCGTCAGGCTTCACGACCACCCAGGCGTTGATTTCCGGCGCGATGGTTTCCTGCGCCACGGCGTCAAACGGAATATGGAAACCGAACATCAGGCCCGCGGCAGCGCCGGCCGATTTGCCCAGGAAGCTGCGGCGTGATGGGGATGCGATCTCGCTCATGCCTTGCTCCCTTCGACAATGTTCAGGCCCGCGCTCTTCACATCGCCGCCTTTTGCGACCACGTGAATGGCCTTGCGCACGCGGTTGTAGGTGCCGSAGCGGCAGATATTGGTCATGGCCGCGTCGATATCGGCATCCGTCGGGTGTGGCTTTTGTTTCAGCAGCGCGCTGGCGGCCATGATCATGCCGGACTGGCAGAAGCCGCACTGCGGCACGTCCAGCGCAGCCCAGGCCTTCTGCACCGGATGCGAGCCGTCCTTGGACAAGCCTTCAATGGTCACGATCTTCGATTTTGCATCCACCGTGGAGACAGGACGCACGCAGCTGCGGGTCGGCTCGCCATCGATGTGCACCGTGCAGGCGCCGCATTGGGCGATGCCGCAGCCGTACTTGGTGCCGGTCAGTCCCAGCTGTTCCCGTAACACCCACAGGAGCGGCGTATCTTCCTCCGCCTCGAATTCGTGAACCTGTCCATTGACGTTCAATTTCATGCCTGCCTCCAGTGGTGGGAATTCATCGCGTCGAATATTACTCCCGTTTTTTGCTTCGCGTGTTCATTCAGGCAATTTTGATTTGTATCAATGATTTTGCTGCACCGCGTCAATAAACTGGCCTCGTTTATATGACGAGGAAATGACATGAAACGAGTAGTGATGACGATGATTCTGGCAGCGCTGTCCCTTAACGCAATGGCTGAAACGCCCTGGCTGCTCAGGGCGCGCGCGGTGTATCTCGATCCGGCGGACAAGTCCGATCCGGTGGGCGGAGTGGGCGCTTCCGACCGCATCAGTGTGAGTTCCAGGACGATACCCGAGGTGGACGTCTCCTATTTCTTCACGCCGAATATCGCGGTGGAGCTGGTGCTCACCTACCCGCAAAAGCACACCGTCTACCTGGACGGCAATGCGATCGGCACCTTCAAACACCTGCCGCCCACGTTGATGGCGCAATATCACTTCCTGCCGGATGGGCAGGTCAGCCCCTACCTCGGCGCAGGCGTGAACTGGACCACCTTCTCGAAGAATAAGATGATGAGCGGCGCCGCCAGCCTGGAACATGACAGCGTGGGCCTGGCCGTGCAGGCAGGCGCGGACGTGAAGCTGACCCGCAACTGGTCGCTGAACTTCGACGTGAAGAAGGTGCAGATCCGCAGCGACGTGCTGCTCAACGGCGCAAAAATCAGCAAGGCCAAGGTTGACCCTGTGCTAGTGGCCGTCGGCGTCGGCTACCGTTTCTAAGCGCTGGTGATCGCGTAGCGCAATTCCTGCGCCAGCGCGCGGCGGTGGGGGATGGTGGCGAAGGTGCCGATGTCCACGGCCACGCCACGCGATTCGAGGTGGATCAGTTCACCATACCGCTGCGGCATTTGCAGGCGCAGCCAGTGGCAGTCCAGTGTCACGCTGCGCAGGCGCCCCGCGCTGACCTGCTCCACCACCAGATGGCCGTTGGCGAGGACGATGTGTTCATAGTCAGTGGCATGCCGCGCGTAGTAAAGGAAGGCGGCGGCAACGGCCGTCATCTCCAGCACGGTGAAGATGAGGATGTGCCAGAACCCGACGATCAGGAATGCACCCGCCACGCTGAACGACAGCGCGCACATCACCACATAGGCGATACCCAGCTGCCCCGGCGTGAGCGAGCAATTCCGCCGCAGCAGCCACTCCCTTTCTTCCATTGGCAGGTCGCGTTTCACCTGGAATCTCCCGGCAATCCACACGACCCTATTCTATGACAGAAATGTCATGATCAAAGACACAAAGACGCGTTGTTTCTCTGCGACAAGCAGGCGGTTTTTCGGTAAAACCACCTCTTAATTGGCGAGAATAAGGGTTCCACAGAGGGGGACTCATGTCATTTGCCAATTTGAAAATCGGTGCCCGGCTTGGGCTGGGGTTTGCGGCGGTACTTGCGCTGCTGGTCATTATGCTGGCGATGGGGCTGGGCGGCATGTCGCGTATCGGCAGCCGCACGCAGGATATCGTTTCGGACAAAAACGTGAAAATGGCAGCCGCCAATGACATGGTGGACAACGTCCGCAATATCACGCTGGCCCTGACGACCATGATCGTCGTGCCAAGCACGCCGCAGGTCGAGGAGCAGCTGGCCAAAGTGGGTGACGCACGCAAGAAATACGGCAAGGCGAAGGAGGTCCTGGCCAGCAAGATCGCTACCGACAAGGAGAAGGAGCTGCTGGCGAACGTGGAAGCGGCGCTGAAGGAAGGCGCCGAAAAGAATAACCGCGTCATCCAGCTGCGCAAGGATGGCGAGATCCAGGACGCGACGGAGGCGCTGCTGAAAGACGCCGGTCCGGTCCAGGCCAAAGCCCTGGCCGCACTGGATGCGCTGATCGACTACGAAGCCAGGCAGGTTGAGAACTCGGGCAAGGAAGTGGATGCGGTCTATTCCAGTTCGCAAACCATGTTGATTACCCTGGGCACGCTGGCGGTACTGATCGGCGCCGCCGTCGCCTGGTTCATTACGCGCTCGATCACCGCGCCGATCAACGAAGCGGTCGAAGTTGCTGAAACGGTGGCTTCCGGCGACCTGTCCTCGCAAATCGATGCATCGCGCGGCGATGAAACAGGCCGCCTGCTGAAGGCGCTGAAGTCGATGAACGATGCGCTGCTGAACGTGGTTTCGCAAGTGCGTACCGGCACCGATGCCATCACCACCGCCTCGGGCGAAATCGCGGCGGGCAATCTCGACCTGTCTTCCCGCACCGAGCAGCAAGCCAGCTCGCTGGAGGAAACCGCGTCCTCGATGGAGGAGCTGACGTCCACCGTGAAGCAAAATGCGGATAACGCACGCCAGGCCAACACGCTGGCCGTCAGCGCATCCGAAGTGGCGAGCAAAGGCGGCGACATCGTGGCGCAAGTGGTGTCCACCATGGGCACGATCAACGATTCTTCGCGCAAGATCGTGGACATCATTTCCGTCATCGACGGCATCGCGTTCCAGACCAATATCCTGGCGCTGAACGCCGCCGTTGAAGCAGCGCGCGCCGGAGAGCAGGGCCGTGGTTTCGCCGTGGTGGCGACCGAGGTGCGCAATCTGGCGCAGCGTTCGGCGGCTGCCGCCAAGGAAATCAAGGAGCTGATCTCGGCCTCCGTGGCGAATGTGGAAGAAGGATCGCGCCTGGTGAACAACGCCGGCCAGACCATGGGCGATATCGTGGACAGCATTCAGCGCGTGACGGACATCATGGGCGAGATCACCTCCGCCTCGCAGGAACAGACCCTGGGTATCGAGCAGATCAACGCCGCCATCTCGCAGATGGACGAGGTGACGCAGCAGAATGCGGCTCTGGTTGAAGAGGCAGCCGCCGCCTCGCAGAGTATGCAGGAGCAGGCGGGCAATCTGGTCTCCGTGGTGAGCTTCTTCAAGACGGGCCACGGCGCCGCTGCGGCCGCAGTCCGCAAGCCAGCGCCGGTGCAGGTCTCCGTGCGTCCCGCTGCGGCGGCACATGCGGTGGTGGCCCGTCCGGCACCCGCAAAGCGCGCCGCGCCGGTACAGCAAGCCGAAGATAGCTGGGAAGAGTTTTAAGCCGCAACCGCCTCGCGCGGCAGGATCACCGTGAACACCGAGCCTTCACCCGGCTTGCTGCGCACGGACAGCGATCCGCCGTGCGCTTCCACCAGCTGGCGCGAGATGTAGAGACCAAGACCCAGGCCAGCTGGCGCCTCATTCGCCGCCGCGCGTTCGAAGGGCTCGAAAATGCGCGGCTGCATATCGTCCGGAATGCCGATGCCCTGGTCGGTCACATCGATGCATGCGGCCTTGCCGTCCGATGTCAGGCGAATCTCGATCGGTTTGCCGCCGCCATAACGCAGGGCATTGGTCAGCAGGTTCACGATCACCTGCTCGATGCGGAACTCGTCCCAACACCCCATCACAGGCGTAGGTGCATCAAGCACCAGCGGGCTGCCCACTTCCGCCGCGGCGCGTGACAGATCGCTGGCCACGCGCGCCAGCAGTGCCGCCAGATCCATATCACAAGGCCGGATCGACAGCATGCCGCTACGCATGCGCGACACATCCAGCATGTCCTCAATCAGGCGGATCATGGCGTGGATCTGGCGCTCGTCGCGTGCCACCATGCGCTCCAGCTGTTCGGGATCGCGCGCTTCCGGCTTGCCCGAAGCCAGCTGCATCTTGCGCATCTGCGTTTCGAGATACAGCGTATTCAATGGCGTGCGCAACTCGTGCGCCACCAGGGACATGAAGTCGTCGCGCGCCTTCAGCGCATGCTGCAGCTCCTCCTGCGTAGCGTGCAGCTGGCGCACGATGGCTACCTGTTCTTCGACGCGGCGCCGGACCTCCTGCTTCTGCTTGTGCAGGTCCACGAAAACATTGACCTTGCTCTTTACAGCATCCGGATCGAGAGGCTTGTGCAGGAAATCGACCGCGCCGGCTTCGTAGCCTTTGAAGGCATAATTCAGCTCCCGTCCCGCCGCGCTGACAAACACGATGGGAATGTGACGGGTCTTCTCCATGCCGCGCATCAGCTCCGCCAGTTCGAAGCCGTCCATATCCGGCATCTGCACATCGAGAATGGCCAATGCGAATTCATGTTCCAGCAGCAGGGCGAGCGCCTGCTCACCGGAAGTCGCCTGATGGATCACGCGATCGTCGGCACGAATCAATGCATGCAGTGCACGCAGATTCTCCGCCAGATCGTCCACCAGCAGCACATTGACAGGCTCATTCAACATTCTTCTTCTCCAGCATGAGCAACAGCCGCTGGATATCCTCCAGCGGCAGCACCAGGTCCGGCGTGCGGACACGTATCGCGTGCCGCGGCATTGCATCGACTTCCGCTTCCTGCGGGTCCYGCACCACGGTCAGCCCGCCCGCCTTGCCGATGGCTGCCAGGCCCGCAGCCCCGTCTTCATTGGCGCCTGTGAGCAGAATGCCCACCAGCGCCGGACCATAGGCATCCGCCGCCGTCTCCATAGTGACGTCGATGGATGGCCGGGCAAAGTGCACGGGCGCCTCGCAACTTAAGGCAAAACTGTCGGCATCTTCCAGCAAAAGATGATATCCGGCCGGCGCAAAGTAAAGAGTACCCGGAACCACCTCGTCCTTGTCGCCCGCTTCGCGTACCGGTACAGCCAGGCGCTGCTGAAACACTTCCGCCAGCTGACTTTGCCGGCCCGGCATCACGTGCAGTACGGCGATGATCGGCACCCTGTAGCCCTTAGGCAGGCCAGGCAGCATGTGCAGCAGCGCGCTCACGCCGCCGGCGGATGCGCCGATCACCACCGCCTCTACTTCGCGTCCCTTCAGTGCCTGCTCCAGTGAAGGCGGATGTTCCATCATAGCTTCCTGAACAGCCGTTCGCGCTTGACGATCGGCTCGAAGCGCCGCGCGTACGTCGAGAAATCGATGCTCTCCTTGCTGCCCAGGCCAAGAAAGCCGCGATGGCACAGCGATTCATGGAACAGCCCGAGCGCCCGCTCCTGCAGTGTCTTCTTAAAGTAGATCATCACATTGCGGCAGCTGATGAATTGCGTCTCCGCGAACACGGTGTCCGTCGCCAGGCTGTGGTCCGCAAAGGTCACGTTCTCGCACAGGCTGCGGTCGAACAGGGCAGCGTTGTAGGCCGCCGTGTAGTAATCCGAGAAAGCGCACTTGCCGCCCGCCGCCTGGTAGTTGGCGGTGTAGGACCGCATATTTTCGAGCGGGAACACGCCCTTCTTCGCTTTCTCCAGCGACTGCGGATTGATGTCGGTGGCGTAGATGATGCTGCGCTCCAGCAGTCCTTCTTCCTTGAGCAGAATCGCCAGGGAATGCACTTCCTCGCCGGTGCTGCATCCGGCCACCCAGATCTTCAGCGAGGGGTAGGTGCTCAGCACCGGAATCACATGCTCGCGCAGCGCCGCGTAGTAGGAAGGGTCGCGGAACATCTCCGTGACGGGAATGGTCAGGAATTGCAATAGCTGGCTGAAGGCTTCCGGCTCATGCACCACGCGCGACTGCAGCGCCGAGATCGTGGCGCAGCCCATCTCGCGCAAGGCGTGCGTCACGCGGCGCTTCTGCGATGCGTGGGTGTAATCGCGGAAGTCGTAGCTGTACTTCAGATAGATCGTTTCCATCAGCATTTTCAGCTCGATATCAACGTCGCTGTGGTGTTGCTTATGCATCGTCACACCCGATCCATGGCCGGCATCCAGACGCGCAGCAGCGAATACAGGCGCGACAGATCAATCGGCTTGGCCAGATAGTCGCTGGCGCCCGCGGCCAGGCATTGTTCCTGATCGTCCTTCATGGCCTTGGCCGTGATGACGATGACGGGCAGGCGCGCAAAGCGCTGGTCGGCGCGGATACGGCGCGTGGCYTCCAGGCCGTCCATGCCGGGCATCATGATGTCCATCAGGACCAGATCGATGTCAGGCACT
>NZ_JBFRDW010000300.1:0-6908 GCF_052113985.1 Pseudoduganella sp. RAF53_2
GCGCTGGCGATAGCCCTCCAGGCCCGCCAGCGCAAGCGGTTCCGCAACGCGACCATGCAGCTGCGGCGACCCATCGCGCCGATGCAGCAGCCAGCCGCCGCAAGTCGTGCCGCTCGTGTCATCAGTCGCCGTCACGGCCGCCCGCGCGCGCAGTGCTGCCAGCACTGGAGCGAAATGCGGGTTCCCCGTGAACGCACCTTCCACCACGACAGCGCCCTGCACGTCTAACGCAGTCAGGCAGAAGTCGCACATGAGCGCCACATACAAGGTCGCCAGGGCGTACCGTTCCGCCGCGCTGGCCGGCGCGGGGCCAGCGATACGGCCGCTCTCGTGTGCGAAAGGTCCGGCTGCGGCGAAGCTTGGCAAGGCAAACGTGCCTTGCTCAACGATTTTTGCCAGATCATCTACACTGCATGGCGTAGGCGCGTCGCCGGCAATCGCGCCAAACTCCCGCCCGCCCATGAAGCGCATGCACGCCACGGCTTGTCCGAAGGCGCTGCTGTTCGCCAGCATGTCAGCTTCTTCGCGCAAGCCCTCCAGGGCCTTGCCCGGCGCCGCAGCAATCACCCAGGTGCCGGTCGACAGCACCGCAGGCGGCTCGGCGCCGCCGAGATGCCGCAACAAGGAAGCATTGCTATCGTGGATGCCGCACAGGATCTGGCAGTTCGCCGGCAAGCCCGTCTGCGCCGCCAGATCGGGCTTCAGAGCCCCAAGCGACTGCCATGCCAGCTGAAGCGTCGGAAACAGATGATGCCAGCCCATGCGCTCAACCAGCGCCGAGTAGCGCTGGCGTGCCGGCTGCCACAAATCCGTGTGACAGCCCAGCGACGTCACCTCGCTCGCCGCCACGCCGGACAAGCGCCACGCCCAATACTGCGGATACATCAGGACGTGCCGCGCCCGCGCAAACGCCGCAGGGAAGGCCATCGCCTGCCACACCAGCTGGCTGCCGAGATTCAGCCCGGTGCCGAGACGCGGAGAGTAGGAATTGACGTAAGCAGGCCGCAACTTGCGGTAACGCTCAACATGCTCGGGAGGCAGCTCATATTCGTAGTCCAGGACCGGTAACACCAGGCCTTCATCATCGACCAGCGCCGCAGTCGCGCCATGCGTGACCGGCACGATGGCGCCAATGCTGGCCTGCTGCGCAAAGCCGCGCAGCACATCCAGCATCCAGGTCCAGAGGCCTTCCGTATCGTGATGCGGGTACGGCCCATCGCGCAGGATGCTATTCGGCCTACGCTGCTCGGCCAGCTGCGTGCCATCGGCCGCAATCAGCGTCAGCTTGGCATTGGTCTTGCCGATATCGAGAACAACAGTCGCCGTCATTTGGCCACCTTGCGGCCGCGCAGCAGCCGCGGCAAGGCAATGGTCACCAGTAGCAGTACGCCGACCGCAATCGTCATGTAGATGCCGGGGATATTGGCCAGCGACAGGCCAAAGGTCACCATCCCCAGCGTCAGCACGGCCAGCATCACGCCGCCGATGGTGCCTGCGCCGCCGGAAATACTCACGCCACCGAGAATGACCATGGTGATCACTTCCAGCTCCCAGCCCATCGCAATGTTCGGGCGCGTGCTGCCGATGCGGCCCGTCAGCAGGAAGCCTGCCAGTCCGGCCATGGCGCCTGTCAGCATGAACAGCATGAAGCGGTAACGGTCAACCGAAATGCCGGAGAAGCGTGCCGCAACAGGGTTATTGCCGATGGCGTAAATGCGGCGTCCCCAGCTCGTCGCATGCAGCATGAAGGCAAACAGCGCCGCAAAGACCAGCAGCACGGTGAATTCGCGTGGCAGCGAACCAAAGAAATAGCCCTGGCCCCAGTCGGCCATCAATTGTGGGTAACCGGTGAAGGCCTGGTCGCCCAGCACCACGCTTGCCAGGCCGCGGAATAGCGACACCGTACCGATGGTGACAACGATGGAGGGCAGGGCGAAGCGCGTGACCAGCACGCCATTCAGCGCGCCGCAAGCCGTGCCGGTCGCCAGCGCCACGAACAGCAGGCTTTCCGCCGGCCAGCCCGCAGCTTTGGCCATCCCCATTGCCACCGAAGACAGCGCAAGAATGCCGGACACCGATATGTCGATTTCGCGGCAGATGATCAGTAGCGCCATCGGCAATGCGATCAGCGCCTTCTCGCTGAAGTTGAACGTGCCGTCAGCCAGGTTGTCGATATCGAGGAAATTCGGCAGCACCACGCTGTTGATGGCGAAGACGGCGATCAGCAGCAATGCGAGCAGAGATTCCCAGCGCCCCAGCAGGGTGCCAAGGCGGAAGCCAGGACGATCGAGAATGGTGTAGCGTGAAGTGCTGGGAGCGGACATGAGCGGAACGGAGTTCATACAGCACTCCTTGCATTGTTAGTCAGGTGCAGCGACAGGATCTGACGGCCCTTGCTGCGGTTGCCGCGTGCATTGATCAGCACCGCGGTCAGAATCACGAGACCCGTCAGCGCGCTTTGCCAGAACGGCGAAACCTGTACTACCGGCAACGCATTGCCGATCACGCCGAGGAAGAGGGCGCCGAGCACCGCGCCCAGCACCGAGCCGGAACCRCCGGCGATGCTGGTGCCGCCGATGACACAGGCAGCGATCACGGTGAATTCAAAGCCGTAGGCGATCTCGGTGTAGGCAACCGCGTAGCGCGCTACCCACAGGTAGCCGCACAGGCCCGCTACGGCGCCGGACAAGCCGTACGTCCAGAACAGGCGACGCGCAATCGGAATGCCGACGTAGCGCGCGGAAGAAGGTTCGTTGCCAATGGCGTAGAGGTCGCGGCCGAAGCGGCTATGGCAGGCGAGGAACCACACCGCCAGCGCGGCCGCCGCAGCGATCCACACCAGATGCGTGAGACCCAGCAAGCGCTCCAGCGGAAAAGCGATAAACCCATCCGGCATCTCGTGCGAGTTCACCCAGGCGCCGCCGGATAGCACGAACACCAAGCCGCGATACACGCTCATCGTGCCCAGTGTGACGACGATGGGCGGCAGCTCCAGATAGCCAATCAGCCAGCCATTGAGCAGCCCGAGCACGAGTCCCAGCCCAATCGCAACCAGCACGACGACAGGCAGCGGCAAGCCCGGATTGCGCGAAGCCAGCAGCGCAGCCGCCATGCCCGATAGCGCCAGATTCGACGCCACGGACAAGTCCACGCCACGCGTGACGATGACCAGCATCTGTGCCAGTGCAAGCATGATGAGCAAGGTGCTGTCCGTCAGCAGATTGCCCAGGCTGGGAATGCTGAAGAAGACCGGCGCACGCACACCGACCAGCAGAATGAGGGCAACGATCGAGAGCGCGAGCTGTGTTTCGCGTAGTTTAAGAATCTTCATACCGTCTCCAGCGCGGACGCCGCCGCCACCACGCGTTCGGGCGTCGCTTCATCGCGGCTGAACACTTGTTTGACATGGCCCTGGTGCATGACGACCACGCGGTCGGCCAGGCCCAGTACCTCCGGCAGTTCGGACGACACGAGAATCACGGACAAACCTTTCTCCACCAGCTGGCTGACAAAGCGGTGCACGGCAGCTTTGGAGCCGATATCGATGCCCTTGGTCGGCTCATCGAGAATGATGACTTTCGGCTGCGTCGCCAGCCATTTGCCCAGCACGACCTTCTGCTGATTACCGCCCGAAAGCTCGGACACATTTTGCGTCAGGTGGCTGGCCTTCAATTCCAGCTGTTCCGCGTAATGGCGCGCGATGGCGCATTCGTCCGAGCGGCGCTTGCGCAGGAAGAAGCCAATCCGCGACAGGATCGGCAGCGTAATGTTCTGCATGATGGGCAGCGACAAGTGCGCGCCCTGGTGCTGGCGGTCCTCCGGCACATAAGCGATGCCGTGTGCGACGGCGTCCTGCGGGCAGCCGATGCGTACCGGCTTGCCTTCAAGCTTCACGCTGCCGCAGACGTTACCCGTCAGCCCGAACAGCGCCTGCATCACTTCCGAGCGGCCCGCACCGACGAGGCCATAGAAGCCGAGGATCTCGCCGCGGCGTAGCTGGAAGCTGACGTTGTCGAATTCCGTAGGGTGGCACAGCTGGTCGACTTCCAGCAGCACTTCGCCGGGTGTGACATCCGCCTTGGGATAAGCATCCTGCACGGCGCGGCCGACCATCAGTGCGACCAGTTCCGATTCCGTGATATCGGCGAGCGAACCATCGGCAATGAACTGGCCATCGCGCAGAACCGTGTAGCGGTCGGCAACGGTAAAGATTTCGTCGAACTTGTGCGAGATGAAGATGACCGCCGTGCCGGCAGCGCGCAGCTGGCCGATGATGCGGTACAGCTCCTGGATTTCGCGCTGGGAGAGGGAGGCAGTCGGTTCGTCCAGGATCACCACGCGAGCATCCTGCGACAGGGCGCGTGCAATTTCGACAAAGTGGCGCTGCGCCACGCTCAGGTCCTTCACGCGCGCACGCACGGGCAGGGAGACTTCCAGCCGTTCGAACAGCTTCTCCGCTTCGGATTCGATCTGCTTCCAGTTGATGCGTCCACCACGGCAGGGCTGGCGGCCAACGTAGATGTTCTCCGCCACGGTCAGTTCATCGAACATCACCGTTTCCTGGTGCACGGCGGTGATGCCGGCGCATTGCGCATCCTGTGGAGAACTGAACGCGACTTCCTTGCCGCCCAGCCGGATACTGCCTTCATCCGGCTGATAGATGCCGGTCAGCGTTTTGACCAGCGTGGACTTGCCCGCGCCGTTCTCGCCGATCAGCGCCATCACTTCGCCGGCGCGGACCGAGAGCCCAACCCTGTTCAGCGCGACAATGCCCGCGAAACGCTTGCTGATGCCGGACAGCTCCAGCACTGGTGCTTGCATAGGCTGCATAACATCTCAGAAAATCTTGGAGAACTTATCGACGTTCTCTTTGTTGTAGGTGAAAGGCGGAGCCATTGCTGCCTCGCCGTGTGCATCGAGGGCGATGGTGCCCATGCGGCCTGCATTGACGCTGCCGCCCGGCTTCGCATTCGGATCGCCCTTGACGAAGTCGTAGGCCGCGTAAGTCGCTGCGTAGCCCAGATCGATCGGATTCCAGATCGCGAATTCGCGCACCGCACCGCTCTTCACATGGCCCGCCATTTCGGACGGCAGGCCAAGGCCGGTGACAAAGACCTTGCCCACCAGGTGTTCATCCACCACCGCTTTGCTGGCGGCGTTGATGCCCACCGTGGTCGGCGCAATGATGGCTTTCAGGTTTGGATTGCTGCGCAGGAGGCCGATCGCTTCGCGGTAGCTCTTGTCCGACTGGTCATCGCCGTACACGGTGGCCACCAGCTTCAGTTTCGAGAATTCCGGCTTGGCCAGATCATCCTTCATCACCTTGATCCAGATATTCTGATTGGTGGCTTGAGCGGACGCCGAGAGAATCGCGATTTCGCCGGCACCGCCAATGGCTTCGGAGGCCATCTCCAGCTGTTTGCGGCCGATCAGTTCCGCGTTCGATGGATTCAGCTGCATCAGGCGACCTTCTTCGGCCAGCCCGCTGTCGAAGGAAATCACCTTGATCCCGCGCGCCATGGCTTTTTTGGTGATCGGCACCAGCGCATTCGGATCGTTTGCAGAGATCACGATAGCGCTAACTTTCTGACTGATCAAAGAATTGATTATCTCGATTTGTCCTTCAGCGCTCGGCGTTGTCGGGCCGGTGTAGATGATCTCAACATCCTTCAGCTGCGCGGCTGCTTCGTTGGCGCCGGCGTGGGCGGCGTCGAAGAAGCCATTGCCCAGGCTTTTCACCACCATGGCGATGCGTACTTTCTCCGGCTTTTTCTCGCCGCAGCCGACAACCGCCGTGAGCATGCCTGCGGCCATCGCCGCGATCACTAATCTTCTGAGTTTCAATGCGATGTCTCCGTGTGATAGAGCGCTGCGGACTGGAAGTCAAAGTTCGGCGCGAACGTGGAGGGGCTGACGGATTGCGGCAGCGCTTCCGGCGCCACGGTCACCACATGCACGCCCGATTGCTCAAGCAGCTGCACTGCGGAGTCGGAGGCGTTGGTATCGGTGATCACGGTGGATACGCGATTCAGGCCGCACAGGATCAGGCCAGCCTTCTTGGCGAACTTCGAGCTATCGGCCAAAACGATCAATTCTTCGGCCTGACTGATCAAACGCTGCTCCGCTTGAATCAAAAGCGGATCAGCTTCCATCAATCCGAGCAGGGAAAGCCCATACACGCTCATGAACATCTTGGCGGCGTAATGGTGCTGGGTGATGTCGTTGTCGAACGGGCTGAGAATCACATTCTGCTCACGATAGACCTTGCCACCGGGGAGAATGATCTCGTTATCGCTCGAAACGAGCAGGCGCTCGGCCATCAGGAAGGAATTCGTGAGGATCTTCAGGTGTTTATCCATCAGGAATTCCGCCATCATGAAGGTGGTCGTGCCGCCATTGATGATGATGGTTTCGCCTTCCGAGCACAAGCTCGCCGCATAGCGGGCGATGGCGCGTTTGCGCTCGGCGTGGCATTCGATATTGTGCTGGAACGTCTCGCTCGTGAGCGGGAAGCTGCGCTTCTTCTGCGGCAGATTGGCGGCTCCTCCCCGTGTGCGCGTGAGCAGATTCCGCGCAGCGAGCCAACTGATATCCCGCCGCACGGTGGCGGGGGAGGCGCTTAGCCACTCAACCAGCTGTGGAACGCTGGCGGTTGTATGTTCCGAGAGTAGCTTGAGCAAACGTTTACGGCGCTTGTGATTCACCATCTTCGTCTCCTTTGTGTTGTGCCATCCTCAGTCCCGTAGCCGGTCCGGGTGGCAACTTTATTAAGACGAGACTAATCAAATCCCAATCGAGCGTCAATCAGAACATAATCAAATCGGTGATTATTTCTTGTGCATTGCGTGATTGGATGCGTATTTCGATCATCATTATGATTATTCTGTTCTTAGTCATCATGTTGATTG
>NZ_JBFRDW010000301.1:0-6898 GCF_052113985.1 Pseudoduganella sp. RAF53_2
GGTCAACCGTTGTCCGCCGAGGGGGTAAATCATTTCTTTAAGATTCTGACCGCGTCGCTTTCATCAACCACAATCAAGACCTTGCACGACCGGACAGGCATGTCGGCGATATCTCCGCACGACTTGCGCCATACTGCGGCGGTGATAAGGATGAAACAGCTTCTGACGCGCGGCGATCCAATGCCAGAAGTAATGCAGAAGATGCGCAGCTATTTTGGTTGGGCGGCGACCTCGTCTATGCCGCTACTTTATGCGAAAGCGGCTTTTGAGGAGAGATTGAACGCTGTCTGGGGTGATCAATTCGATGATCGCGTTGCTATGCTTATGGAGTTACCACAATGACTCAGCATCTCTCTCCGTCTATCCCTGCCCATAGGCCTCGCGCTCTTCTAGTAGACGTCCCTCCTCTGCCTTCCATAGTCAGATACGTCGATGATTATACCGACGAAGATTACAGTGTCACTGATCTGTCGGCGCTAAGATGGATCATTTCAATAAATGGTACAAAACGTAGGTTGCGATTCGACCGTTACGAGCGCGACTGGGCGCTGAAGGGCCTACTGCAAGCTTTTATCGCCGATCGATTGACGCGTGGCGCACCTTCAACTGCACAGAAGAACCTTAGTAGCCTTGTTCATGTTGAACTTGATGACCTGATCACGATAATCGAATGCTCGCCCGTTGATGCAAGGTCGATTTGGGATAGGCTGAGATCTAAGATTGAGTACGTTGATGTTTTTACTGGGCTTAAAGCCCTGCTGGTTTTTCTTGCAGAGCGAAAAATCGGCAAATGGAGACCGGCGTATCTACCTTTCATTTCCTCCGCCCTTCCATTGCCGCCGGCGGACAAATTTTCACGCGTCCGCAGAAGAGATGTTTTCATATCGATAGAAGACGAAGCCCGGCTGGTTCGGTGGATAGAAGAACATGCGGTTGCAGCAAAAAAAGAGTCCCTGGCATCCCTGGTCGACACGGCGCTCATAATTTGCAGCTACCAGTTTGCGATGCGCCCGAAACAGATTGGGATACTTCGACGTCGCGATTGCCGAATTATTTCGCCACCAGGTGGTAGTTGCTCTGTCCATTTGACCTTTCGGATGATCAAGCAGCGTGATGACTCCATGAAGCGGATGCCGCTGGTACGGCGGGTCAAGCGCGAATGGGCGATTATTTTTAGCGAGATTTTTACCAGAACTGAGCACCGCCCGGGAAGTGACTATTTTCTAGGCTACACCGACGCGGCCTCGATTTCTGTTCGCATCCGAGAGTTGCTGCTTGAGGTGACTGGCGTCGCGTGGTCCGCAAGAGACCTACGACACTCTGGTGCCATGCGCATGGTTGATGCTGGTGCCAGCGCCGAAGAACTCGCCGAATACATGGGCCATTCCAGCCTGGAGTCAGGGCAGGTTTACTACGCTACATCGGCCACGCAAGTTGAGCGAGTTAATCAAGCACTGGGCATTTCAGATACATATCGCCAAGTGGCACATATGGGTACGACGGGCTTTATTCATCCTGAGGAACTGAGAAAGCTGAAGGGAGAGCAGCAGGTCGCGGGTGTCCCGCACGGCATACCAATCGCAGGAATAGGTGCGTGCACTACGGGGCAGCCTTCCTGCCCATTCAATCCGGTGACCGCATGCTACGGATGCCCGAAATTTCTTCCCATCTCCGATCAGTCAATACATCAAGAAGTACTGCGTGTGTTCGTTTGCTCGCCGAATTGACCCTGTCCGATTGACCCGCCTTCCACTGCCTGGCGAACGCCGCCACGCGGTCGTATGACCCCTCGTAACCCAGCTCTTTCAGGTCTTCGTGGATCTGCTTCAAATTGCGTCGCTGCTTGCGCGGCTTGACCGTCTCAGCCTTGAGCCAGCCCGACAATTGCAAAGAGTATTTGTCCAGCGCGCTGGACGCTCGCCGCTCCGCATAGGAGGGCTCTGTGATTTCCGAGCGCAGATAGCGTCGGACGGTGTTCCTCGAGATGCCCAGTCGCCTGGCGATCTCCCTGAGGGGGACCTGGTCACRCAAGTGCCAGCGTCGAATTATGCCTAGCAATGCCACGTCTATCACTCCGTTCTCCTGCCGATGAGACAGGTGGATTGTGCTTCAAACGTGGGTCAGATTCATTTGCAAATTACTGGGGGAAACGGGTCAATTTTCGGCGCAAATCAACAAAAAGATGCTTTAGAGATTGCGCAGCCGTTCCGCTGTCGCGGCCACGTCACGGACTACCCCGGGAGTTCGAAAACTAGGGAAAACGGACATTTCAACTTTGCCCGGGACCGGACATTTCAACTTGGCCTTGACATACGCATATCGGCGCCACAGTGCCTTAGCTGGCCTTGGCGGCGGCTTTGGCGCGGGCTGCGTGTAGTTTCCTGTAGCTGTCGATCTTGCGCTGGTGCCGGTCGATGCCTTCCAGTTTCATGCTGGTTGGCGTCAGGCCATGGAATCGCACGCTGCCGTTCACGGAGCCCAGGACGGCGTCCATTCTTTCGCCGCCGAACATGCGGCGGAAATTGGCTTCGTAATCTCCCATTTCCAGATCGTCGTCGAGGATCACTTCCAGGACCACGTTCATGGCCTGATAGAACAGTCCACGCTCAACCGAGTTGTCGTTGTACTGCAGGAAGGCTTCAACCAGTTCCTTCGCCTCTTCAAACTGCTCCAGTGCCAGATGAATCAGCAGCTTCAGCTCAAGGATCGTTAGCAGCGCCCAGACCGTGTTCTCGTCGAACTCGATACCGATCAAAGAACCGATTTCGGTGTAATCGTCCGAGTCGCTGTCTTCCAGGCGCTCCAGCAGCGCCTCCAGGTGCTCGTCGTCCAGTTGGTGAATGTTCAGGATGTCTTCACGGAACGCCAGTGCCTTGTTGCTGTTATCCCAGATCAGGTCTTCCACCAGATAGATTTCGGAGTAACCGGGCACCAGAATCCGGCATGCCGTCGCGCCCAATTCGTCGTACACAGCCACATAGACTTCTTTGCCCATGTCTTTGAGGATGCCGAACAAAGTGGCAGCTTCCTGAGCATTGGAGTTTTCACCGTGGCCGGAAAAGTCCCACTCAACGAAGTCGTAATCGGCTTTGGCGCTGAAGAAGCGCCACGACACGACGCCGCTGGAGTCGATGAAGTGTTCAACGAAGTTATTTGGCTCGGTGACGGCGTTGCTGACGAAGGTCGGCCGAGGCAGATCGTTCAGGCCTTCAAAACTGCGTCCCTGCAGAAGTTCCGTCAGGCTGCGTTCCAATGCCACTTCCAGGCTTGGATGAGCGCCAAACGAGGCAAACACGCCACCGGTTCTCGGATTCATCAAAGTGACACACATGACAGGGTACTTACCACCCAGCGACGCATCTTTCACCAGCACCGGGAAACCCTGTTCTTCCAGGCCCTTGATGCCGGCCACAATGCCCGGATATTTCGCGATCACTTCCTGCGGCACATCCGGCAGTGCGATTTCGCCTTCCAGAATTTCGCGTTTAACCGCCCTTTCGAAAATCTCCGACAAACATTGGACCTGGGCTTCAGCCAGCGTGTTACCGGCGCTCATGCCGTTGCTAACGAACAGGTTTTCGATCAGGTTGGATGGGAAATACACCGTCTGGCCGTCCGACTGGCGCACAAACGGCAGCGAACAGATGCCGCGTGCGACGTTGCCGGAATTAGTGTCGTACAGATGCGATCCACGCAGTTCGCCGTCAGGATCGTAGATATTGCGGCTGTACTCGTCCAGAATTTCGGCCGGCAGCGCGTCTTTGCGGCCCGGCTTGAACCAGCGCTCGTTCGGGTAATGCACGAACGGTGCGTTGGCGAGTTCTTCGCCCCAGAATTGGCCTGCGTAGAAGTGATTGCAGCTTACGCGTTCAATGTACTCGCCCAAGGCAGACGCCAGCGCGCTTTCTTTGGTCGCGCCTTTGCCGTTGGTGAAGCACATTGGCGAGTGCGCGTCGCGGATGTGCAGCGACCAGACATTCGGAACGATATTGCGCCAGGACGCGATTTCGATCTTGATGCCGAGGTCCGCCAGCAGTCCGGACATATTGGCGATGGTCTGCTCCAGCGGCAGGTCCTTGCCCAGGATATAAGTGCTTGCCTCGGAATCCGCCTTCAGCGTCAGCAATGCCTGCGCATCAGCGTCCAGATTTTCGACTTCTTCAATGACGAAGTCCGGGCCGGCCTGAACTACTTTCTTCACTGTGCAGCGGTCGATGGAGCGCAGGATGCCTTCGCGGTCTTTGGCGGAAATATCCGGCGGCAGCTCGACCTGGATCTTGAAGATCTGCTGATAGCGGTTTTCCGGATCGACGATATTGTTCTGCGACAGGCGGATATTTTCGGTCGGAATATTGCGCGTATTGCAGTACAACTTCACGAAGTAAGCGGCGCACAAGGCCGATGAAGCCAAAAAGTAGTCGAACGGACCCGGCGCCGAGCCGTCGCCCTTATAGCGAATCGGCTGATCGGCGATCACCGTGAAGTCGTCGAACTTGGCTTCCAGGCGAAGCTTGTCGAGGAAGTTGACCTTAATTTCCATGAGAGTTCCAAATAGTGCTCAAAATGATTTGGCCGCTATTATCGGCTCTTTTGCGCTCACGGCATAGGCTGTGCGCCGCCAATCTTGGCAGTTCGATATCATTATCATCAATGATAAGGAGCTGCTATGAGCAAGTCTGTYAGGTGGCGAAAGAAGCCCAGAAAGAAGGATTATCTGTCAGCGCAGTCCTACCTGAGCCTCTTGTTTGGCTCACGCTCGGCAATCCGGCTGGTCAAGGGCCTGCGTCGGGCGCACATCAGGGAAATCCCGGCGCGGGACATTCTGCGGGCCTCGCATACACCCATGGCCGAGGTGCACGCCTTTGACTGGGCTAGCCAACATAAGGATATCAAGAAAGGCCGCCCGTTCTCGCCCATCCTGCTGGTGTGCGGCAAACACGGCGACGAACTCGTGATCGCGGACGGCTTCCATCGCCTGTGCGCAGCTTTTGCCAAAGACCAGGACGCCATCGTTTCCTTTAAATTGGCCTGATGTCGCTCGGCGCCAAACAGTCTCAGCCCGAAGTTGGACGCGAACCGACAAGTTTGGCTGCGCGCGCGGCTGGATCGCCTCTGTGAGCAGGATTTTTGATGCCTGGCATCGGTTTTGCTGAATGGAGATCGGGAAGTTGAAAAACATCTCGTCCATCCAAACCCGACCCGAAAGGAAGCATCATGAACATCCAAAAACATATGGAAGCGATCTTCATCTCTGTGCTGACGATTATTGGCCTCGGCACGCTCGCGACTGAAAACCTGCCCAAGGTCTTTGAAAAGGCACCGGTTGCCGCCAGCACCATGGCGTCGCCGTCCAATGTGGCAGTGGTCGTGATTCGCGCGCCCCGTCCATCGGGTCGTACTTGAACGCGCTGCGATGGCCCGGCGCTACTGCCGGGCCACGGCTTTTCAGAAGCTGCTGATTTCGTAGCGCTCCGGCGAACGCGGCAGCATGCCGATCGCCTCGCAACGTCCAAAGAATGCATTTCGCACCAGCTTGCTCAGCGACGGCCGAGCGCGCGTGCGGCGCAAGAAATCGTATTGACAGCGGAATACGAAGCCATCCTGGAAAGCGATCTCGAAACTGAATTCCGTGTGCTCCTTGGGCGCCCCTTCCATCCAGCGCTGCAGCAGACGGTCCGCTTCGCGAAACTCCCCTACCCTGGCGACATGGCTGCCCGATTGCATTCGGATGTGGGCCACGTCAATTCGTTCCACCTCACAGACATCGCATTTGCTTGCCATGATTCCCTCGCTGACTGCCGGACTTCGTTAATCTGTGTCTCGATTCTAGTCAGCAAGCACGCTTTCGTAACTTATACTTCGGTATGAAAGCGCCCTGCTTTCAATGGTCGTGCGGCTTCCCTGCCCTGGTATCCGGCACCGTCACCGTAACCGTAACCGCTTCGCCGGTCAGAATCTTGTGGCTCGGATCGGCCAGCTTCAGCAGGACTTTGTGTGGACCTGGGTCCAGGCTCACGATAATCACTGGATTACCGCTGGTATGCGGCCCGGCCGGCTCGGAAGCGACCGGAATTACGGCGGGCGGACTATCGGCCCGGGCCATGGCAAGAGCGCTAAGTAAGGCGCCCGCGCCGCCTGCTGCCGATCGGATGGTAATCGTTTCCATGACGCTGCCTTTCAAGTAGCAAGCTTATGGCCGTCATTTCTCAATTTCGTTCTGCGGCCCAGCTTTGTCAAGCTGCAAATGTCTAACTTTCGGCCTGTGGCAAAGCCGCAAATTTGTCTTAAATCGTAACGAATCGTGTTCGTTTGTCGGGTACGCTTGACAGCGATAGTTAGTCACGGTAACGTTTCCAAATATTTCCATTCGGCAATGAATCGAATGGAACCTCGGGTGCAAACCGCAAGGCCGCCGTCAAACCGCGGCTTTTAATTGGCAAGTAATTATGATGAGTATCATCTTATTACTGGTCGATAACGAAATAGCAACGCATCAAGAATATAGGGAGGTACCATGAGAAAGACGCCTTCAGGGCATCGATCGAACCTAAAGCGGCTACGCAAGATAACACTCCAGGGCTTACCTCTCGCCCTGGCAGCCTTGCTGGCCGCATGCGGTGGCAGTAGTGAAGATTCCGGCAGCCAGGCCCAGGGTGGGCTGCGGCTGGCGGCATCGGTGGCACGCGCGTCGGCCGAAATGGCGCTGACGCCGGTTGCGGCGACGGCCAGTTCGTCCGAACGCGGCGATCTGAACGCAGCGGCGGCCATCGACCACAATCCAGGCACGCGCTGGGGCAGCGGATTCACAGACAATGAATTCCTGACCCTGGACTACGGCAAGTCCGTGAACATCACGCGCGTTCACATCGACTGGGAAAACGCGCACGCAACCCAGTAC
>NZ_JBFRDW010000302.1:0-8031 GCF_052113985.1 Pseudoduganella sp. RAF53_2
GTTATATTGATGAGGATATCCAGAAAAACGCAGCTGCATTGCCTGAAGCGACGATTATTACTGTCGCAATACGTTAGGAGGCCGCCATGCGACGGCTTTCGACTCTGCTCGCTTGCGGCCTGCTGATCGGCAGCGCCACGGCTCAGGAGACGGGCGGCACCGACCGGGTGCTCGTCCCCGCCGCACGATCCAGTGCGAAACCATACTTTCTCTGGCCTGACGATCTGGCCGATTACAAGGGCGAATACTATTTATCCAACGGCAAGCGGATGTACATCAACCGCATTGGCCGGCGCTTGTATGCACACATCGGCAAGCAGAAAGAACATGAAATCCGGCCGACGGGCGAACACCTGTTCGAAGCCATCGACGGAACCATGTCCCTGAACATCGTCATCTCAAGACAAGGCTACGTTAGTGGGCGTATCGCCTACATCGACGAAGAAGCCTCCCCAACCACGGCGAACTACCCGCCGCTGGTCTTCGTCTCGCTGGCCGCACGCTAGGCGTGGACAAAAGCCGCCAGGGCTTGTGTACTGGCGGCTTTAATTCAGCCGCATCCAGTCAACCGCTTCCATCGCATAGGGCGCGAACAGGAAATCGCGGATTGCGGTGATCTCATTGCCGCGCCAGTCGATCAGCACGAAGGCCGTCGGCTTTTCCGCTGCGCCGTCAAACACCAGCATTGCCGGACGCCCTTCGACCGCGCCCAGGGCAAAGCGCCACCGCGTCTCTTCCGAATAACGCGTGAAGTAGCGCTTGATGCTCTCGCGGCCTTCGAGTTTGRGCCTGTTCACCAGATCGAGTTTCACATCCTCGGCCAGCATGGCGCGGATCGCATCGAAGTCGCCGCTCTGGAACAGTTGAACATAGTTGGTGAGCTTTTCGCGGCTGTCCTGAGGCATCAGCGGCACGCGCGTATCGTCCGGCTGTTTGGCCAGTTCGCGCAAGGCGACCCGGCCGCGCTGCAGCGCCGACTTGGCGGCAGCTGGCGTGCAATCGGCGATGGTGGCGATTTCTTCGACCGAATGTCCCAGCACATCTTTCAGGATGACCGCGCAGCGCTGCAGCTCAGGCAGCTGCAGGAAGGTCTGGAAACCGACCATCAGGATTTCCGCTTCCGGCGGCGTTTCGGCTTCAATGTCCTCGGTGAGCGGAACCACATTGCTGCGGGCGCGCCTGCGCAAGAAGTCGAGGCTGGTGTTATGGGCTATGCGCATCAACCAGCCTCCGATATTCTCCACCTCTGCGCCCTCCTCCCGCGCCTGCAAGGCTTTGATCAGCGCATCCTGCAGCACATCCTCGCCGTCGACGGAAGACCCGGTCATGCGCGCGCAATAGCGGTGCAGCCGTGGCCTCAATTCCTGCAAGCGCTGTTCGAAGTCTTCCATTGCCCCTCACCTCACTTCATTGAAAACGGTCTCGCCCATCATCGACTCAAACTTTGCCAGCTCGGCGATTTGCGGAAAATAGGCCTTCATCCGTGCGTCAGCCCGCATCGCTTCAACCGCGTCCGGCGACTCCCACTCCGAATAAATGACGACACTCGCCCCATCCTTCGCCGCAATCAGGCGGCTCGTCTTCCATCCGCCAAGCGTGCTGACCACGCTCTCGATATTCCGCTTCAACAGCRCCACCAGCGCCGCCTGGTTCGCTGGGTCCACCTTCAGATTATTGATGAGAACAACAGATTGGTTTGCCATGATGTGCCTCCTTTAATGTAGACACAGCTAAGACGAACCAGCGCAGCAAAACGGATCGCGAAGCGCAAAAAAATTTATTCTTTGCCCGGCTTGATGATTTTGGAATGGGTCTGGTTAACGCCCATCAGCGCCGCGGAGCCAAAGTGGGCATGGTATTCGGCTACCATTTCGCCTTTGATGATGACCGGGTCGGTGGCCACAAGCTTTCTGGCCTCGTCGATGCTGTCGACCGCGAAAATGAAAATCCCGCGCGCACCCTCGACGCCATCCAGCGGCCCGGCATAGGCAAGCTTGCCTTCGTTGGCCAGGCGCTGAATATTGGCCATGTGGCCAGCAAACATCTCGGTGCGTTCCTGGCCGGCCGGCACCTTGTTCGGCCCTGTGCGCAGCACAACGAATACATATCGGCGCATGCCGTGATCGTCAGCGCCAAGGGACCTGGCCAGTTCCGCATCATATGCCGGTGGTGTTGGAGTCTGGGCTTGCGCCGAAAAGGCCAGTACCAACAGCGCCAATGCCGCGAAGATCTTTTTCATTGTTATCCCCTTTTTATGGTTGATCCAACAGATGAACGACCGCCTGGGCAAATGCGTCATAGCCGTCGCCATCTCTCGCGCACACAAACTTAACATAGTCGCGCAACACGGCCTTCTGCTCTGGCGAAAGCAGCCCGATCACACGGGGTCCTTGTCCCAACCAATACAGCACCCGCTCGACATTGGTGTCCGACGCCACGGGATCTTCTATGTCAGCGATAAGATAAGCCGGCAGGAAGTATGCAAACGCCTGCTCGGTGAAGACATTCGGCGCAAAGTCCAGGGCGCGCAAGCGCGTTGCACTGTGTCCGTGCCACGACTTTCCCGCGAAGTAAGCGGCGACGCCCTCATCCTCATTTGTAGGGCGCGAGATATTCTGCCGGTCCGGCGGCACAGCGTCTTGCCACGCTGCTTTGATGCGAATGATAAGGTGGTGGGATTCGAGCATTTTCTGCACGGTCATTCCCCTATTGGCTTATGTTGCGATAACTGGGCGACAAGAGAATAGCATGCTATGTCTCGCGCCAGTCCTCAGCCAATAAGGAATACTGCAATAAGTCGTGATGCCTGTTGCCCCAGTATGCAACTTGCCGAAGGCGCCCTTCTTCAACAAAGCCAAGCTTCATCAACAGCGCGAGCGATGGCAGATTCCGCTCGTGAACCTGCGCTTCGACGCGATTGAGCGCCATGGCATTAAAGCCCCAGTCAAGCATCGCTTCCAGTGCCTCACGTATGAGGCCTTGACCGGTTGCAGCGCGGGACAGCTCATAACCAATGCTGCACTTCTTCCAGTTCCGGTTCCAGGCGAAGAGACCGCAAGTACCGATAAGGCCCGGCTGCCCCTTCAGCTCAATCGCCCAACGCGTACCAGGATTCGGCTGCTGGCGCCAACCGGCGAACAATTTGATCAGACCCAGCGCGCCGTCAACATCCTGCAAGGGATCGTTGCCGAACCACTGCATATGCTCGGCGTCGGAATGAATCGCAAACAGCGCCGCTGCATCGCGCTCAGTGATCTCCCGCAGGTAAAGGCGCGGTGTCTCGATAGTTGGAAATTCGGACATTGGTCCTTTCGCTTTAGCCTCGCCGATCAGAGTTTGCTGTTCATGCAGCCTGCGCTCGTGCATTCGCGAAGGCGATCCTGAAGGAAGCGCGAACGTTCAACGGTTGATGTGGTCGCGCAGTCGAGGTTCACATAGAAGCCTTTCGGATCGCGCTTTGAGCAGTTCTGATTCCGCGACTCGATCCACGCAAGCTGGCTGGTCTTCAAGGACTTCTTACCGTTGTCATCCAGCTTGGCGTTCAGCTTTTTGTAGGTATCGTTCAGTTCCTTAGCGGCTTCTTGATAGATTTTAAAAATCCGATTAACAGCGAGAACACCAGGTTCTTCATGTTTGCCCCGTTAAATTATGTCCAAAAAGCCGGCGTATCATAGCCGCCTTAGTGCTGAACAAAACTCTCCAAAAATAACCAGCTGGCCAATCGACCGCGCTGAACAGAGGGCAGCAACCTAACTTGAGGGGCAAGTCTAATTCGCGCTAAGACCTGGTTCGGCGAAAAGATCCATACAACTGGTGTCGCGCCGCATCGGCAATAAAAAAACCGCCAGGCTTGCGCGCTGGCGGTTTTGGGGGAGCGGAGCTCGATTACTGTGCAGCGGCAGCAGCAGCTTCTTCAGCTGCGGCTTTCATCGACAGTTTCAGGCGGCCGCGGTCGTCGGTTTCCAGAACCTTGACGCGTACTTGCTGGCCTTCTTTCAGGTAGTCGGCAACGGCGTTCACGCGCTCGTTGGCGATCTGAGAGATGTGCAGCAGGCCGTCTTTGCCAGGCATAACCTGAACGATGGCGCCGAAGTCCAGCAGCTTCAGGACGGTGCCGTCGTAGCACTTACCCACTTCCACGGAAGCGGTCAGTTCTTCGATGCGGCGCTTGGCTTCCTGGCCAGCGGCTGCGTCAACGGACGCGATGGTCACGATGCCTTCGTCGGTGATGTCGATCTGCGTGCCGGTTTCTTCGGTCAGCGCGCGGATCACGGCGCCGCCCTTGCCGATCACGTCACGGATCTTCTCTGGGTTGATCTTGATGGTGATCAGGCGTGGTGCGAAGTCGGACAGCTCGGTCTTCACAGTCGGCATGGCCTTCTGCATTTCGCCCAGGATGTGCTGGCGGCCTTCTTTAGCCTGTGCCAGTGCAACCTGCATGATTTCCTTGGTGATGCCCTGGATCTTGATGTCCATCTGCAGCGCGGTAATGCCGTTGGCGGTACCAGCTACCTTGAAGTCCATGTCGCCCAGGTGGTCTTCGTCACCCAGAATGTCGGACAGAACGGCGAAGCGGCCGCCTTCCTTGATCAGGCCCATCGCGATACCGGCCACGTGGGCTTTCATCGGCACGCCGGCATCCATCAGCGCCAGGYAGCCGCCGCAGACGGAAGCCATGGAGGAGGAACCGTTGGACTCGGTGATTTCGGATACCAGGCGGATCGAGTAGGAGAACTCTTCCTGCGAAGGCAGCGCAGCAACCAGTGCGCGCTTGGCCAGACGGCCGTGGCCGATTTCACGGCGCTTCGGCGTGCCAACACGGCCGGTTTCGCCGGTGGCGAACGGCGGCATGTTGTAGTGCAGCATGAAGTCGTCGGTGTACTCGCCCATCAGCGCATCGATCTTCTGCGAATCGCGGGCGGTGCCCAGAGTCGCTACGACCAGTGCCTGGGTTTCGCCGCGGGTGAACAGGGCGGAACCGTGGGTACGTGGCAGCACGGAGGAACGGATCGAGATCGGACGCACGGTCTTGGTGTCGCGGCCGTCGATACGTGGCTCGCCTTCCAGGATCTGCGAACGCACAACCTTGGCTTCCATTTCGAACAGGATGTTGCCGACTTCAACCGAGTCAGGCGCTTCAGCGCCGTGGGCGGCAGCTTCGGCAGCCAGGTCAGCCTGCACTTCGGACGACATGGCGCGCAGCTTGTCGGTACGGGCTTGCTTGTCCTTGGTCTGGTAGGCTTCGCGGATCTTGGCTTCAGCGAAGTGCGCCACGCGGCCGATCAGGGCTTCGTTCTTGGCTGGCGCGGTCCACACTTGTTCAGGCTTGCCGCCATCGCGCACCAGTTCATGGATGGCGTCGATCACGACCTTCATCTGCTCGTGGCCGAATACCACGGCGCCCAGCATGATTTCTTCGGACAGTTGCTGTGCTTCGGATTCAACCATCAGCACGGCGGATTCGGTACCAGCCACCACCAGATCCATCTGGGAGGTCTTCAGCTGGGACGCGGTCGGGTTCAGGATGTATTGGCCGTTTTCGAAGCCAACACGGGCGGCGCCGATCGGGCCGTTGAACGGTACGCCAGCCACGCACAGGGCAGCGGAAGCACCGATCATGGAAGCGATGTCCGGATCGATTTCAGGATTCACCGACAGAACGTGCACGATCACCTGCACTTCGTTCATGTAGCCCTCTGGGAACAGAGGACGGATCGGACGGTCGATCAGACGGGAAGTCAGCGTCTCCTTTTCGGAAGGACGGCCCTCACGCTTGAAGAAACCGCCAGGGATTTTGCCCGCTGCGTAGGTCTTTTCCAGGTAGTCAACCGTCAGGGGGAAGAAGTCCTGGCCTGGCTTGGCGTCTTTACGCGCCACCACGGTTGCCAGCACGACGGTGTCGTCAACGGACACCATCACGGCGCCGGAGGCCTGGCGAGCGATTTCACCAGTTTCCAGGGTCACGGTGTGTTGGCCGTACTGGAAGGTCTTCGTTACTTTGTTAAACATGGGTAATCCCTTTCTATTTGCCGACAGATTTTCAGGAGCTGTCGTTGCACCTCACCACGGACGGCTTGTGGCCGTCTTTACTGCAATAAATACAACGTCTTAAAAGGCAAAATGCCTGCGGCAGCAAACTGACGCAGGCATTTTTTTTAAACCGGGTAACGCAAGAATTACTTACGCAGGCCGAGTTTAGCGATCAGGTCGCGATAACGGTTTGCGTCCTTGTTCTTCAGGTAGGACAGCAGGGACTTACGACGGTTCACCATCTTGATCAGGCCACGACGGGAGTGGTGGTCTTTGGTGTGCTCTTTGAAGTGGGTGTTCAGCTCGTTGATACGTGCGGTCAGCAGAGCAACTTGCACTTCTGGGGAGCCGGTGTCGTTTTGAGCACGGGCGTTATCCGCGATGATAGCGGCCTTGTTGATGTTTTCAACAGTCATGATTTACCTTTCACATGCGATGTACGGAGTCGTAACCCTGCACATCGTGAACTACGTTAATAAAGCTCCAGCCGGATGGCCAGACGCGGAAGTATAACCGTATTAGGCTTTCATGGCTACGGTTTATGACTAGAATTAGGCTCATGAAGGCCAAAACCTCCGCTATCGTTGCCATTCTGGCACTTTTACTGGCCGGCTGCGCCACTGCGCCCTCCAATCCCGCCGATTTTTCCCCGCGCACCGACGCCGCCTTCGCCGGCATTGCCCTCGGCAAGGACACGAAGGATACCATCCGCGCCACCTTCGGCCCGCCGGACGAAACCACCTACCTCGCCCTGCGCGACCTGCAAGTCTGGAGCTACCGCTACCGCCAGCAGGACGTGTGGTACTCCATGATGCACATCCACTTCGACCGCAACGGCATCGTCCGCGAACTCCAAAGCGGCCCCGTGATCCAGCGCGAACATGACAAGCACCAATGCTCTTTCACCGACCGGGAATTCCGCCTTGGCCGCACGTCAGAGCTGGCGGCCCAGCTCTGGCGATCTGTCACGCCGGGTGCACGTGGCCGGCGCGTAAAGCCGCCGGCGCTCCCCTGGCCCATACTCACAAATGTGTTACGTCCCCATTTAAAGGTGGCGGGCCCAGGTCTGGCCGATGAGGTCTTTGCCGAAGCTGTGGTGGGCTTCTTCTTCGATCAATTCGAAGCCGGCTTTTTCATAGATGCGGCGGGCGTCGGTGAGGACGCTGTTGGTCCACAGGATCATCTTTTGGTAGCCGGCCTGGCGTGCGAAGCGCAGGCATTCTTCGACCAGGCGGTGGCCGATGCCGAGGCCGCGCGCGCTGGGTTCCACGTAGAGCAGGCGCAGTTTGGCGGTGTGTTCGTCATGGCGGACCACGAAGATGGAACCGGCTATCTTGCCGTCCTTCTCGGCGATCCAGCAGTGCTCGGATTTCGGATCGTATTCGCGCAGGTATTTGGCGACGATCTCGGCGACCAGCGCTTCAAATTCGGAGGTCCAGCCATACTCCTGCGCGTACAGCGCGCCGTGGCGATGCACGATCCAGCCCATATCGCCCGGCTGCGGATCGCGCAGCAAATAACTCGGCGCGGACTCGTTCAGCAAACTCTGGATCTGCCCCATGGCGTCGATCAGCTGATGCTGCTCCGGCGCCGACAGCCGCGCCAGCATGGCTTGCACTTCCCGCCGCGAGGTGTCGTTCAGCGGCGCAAACGTGTCCCTGCCCTGCTCCGTCAGACGCAGTTCCGCGACGCGCGCGTCGGCGGCCGAGCGCGTCTTGGCGATCAGGCCCTTGCGGACGAAACCGGCAATCACGCGGCTCAAATACCCTGCGTCCAGACCCAGTTCGCGGCAGAGGTCGGTTGCCGTCAGCGATGGGCGGTTCGCCAGCTCGTACAGAATGCGCACCTCCGTCAGCGAAAACTCGCTGCCCAGCAGATGCTCATGGAGCACGCCAATCTGACGGGTGTAGAAACGGTTGAATCGGCGAACGAGTTCAGCGCGGTCATCGAGCATGGCAAACCTCATTAGTAGCTTTAAGCAGATTATTACTTGACTTAAGC
>NZ_JBFRDW010000303.1:0-6889 GCF_052113985.1 Pseudoduganella sp. RAF53_2
CTTCACCACATCGTCGAAGGTGTAGTGCAGGGCGGTGTTCATGCCGTCCTTCACGCCGTAGAACTTGCGGGCGAAGTCATCCAGGGACAGCTTGTCGCCGGACATTTCGCGCAGCTTGGTATCCACGTCCAGCCAGATCAGGGCGCCTTCATTGTAGTAGTCCTCGCTGCGCTGATAGCTGGACCAGCCCAGCGGGCGGCGCGAGTTGATGATCGGATCGTAGGTGGTGTCCTGCACCGTACGCCATTCGCGGCCCGCGATCGAGCTGTAGCGCGCAGCGTTGACGGCGATCTGGTCGCGCACGCTGGCGCTCTTCTGCAGACCCGAGCGGGCGGACAGCACCTGGCCCCAGAACTGGGTCTGGCCTTCGTACACCCACAGCAGATCGTTCTGCAGCGGCGTATTGAAGTCCGGTACGTCCTGGCCGGCAGGGCGGCGGAACTTGCCGTCCCACGAGTGCGTAAATTCATGCGGCAGCAGGCCGCGCATGGATTCGGCCTTGTTCCAGTCGGTGAAGTAGTCGAGCTTGACGCCGTTCTCGCTGGACTGATGGTGTTCGCGGCCCACGCCGCCGAACTCATCGCTCAGCGCGAACAGGAAGTCATAGTGCTTGTAGTGCTGGGACTGGAACAGCTTGTAGGCTTGCTTGATCAGATTGCGGTGCAGTTCGAGCTGTTCCGGCTTGGCTTCCACCGCTTCGGCGGTGTCGGCCACCACGTTCATGTGGACCGGGATCTTGGCGCCCGGATCGAGGTCGTAGCGCTTGAAGTAGTGGCCTGCAAACAGCGGCGAGTCGACGAAGGTTTCCAGGTCGGTGGTCTTGAAGACGAGATCATCGCCCTTGCGTTCATCCAGTTCCAGCGCGCTGCCGTACTGCCAGCCTTGCGGCACGGTCACGGTGGCCTGGATCGGGATGCGGCGGGTATAGTAGCCCGCCGGGTACATGGTCACGGCGTGCCACTGGATGCCCAGAATTTCCGGCGTCATGGTGGTGCGGCCCTGGTTGGCTTCGGTCGGCGACAGGAACTGGTATTCGAGGTCCAGCGTCCTGGTGCCAGCCGGTACCTCGACGTGGAAGGCGAACACGTTCACGTTATCGCGATGCCAGGTGACGGGCTTGCCGTTGGCCGAAATCTTCAGGCCGGCGAACTGGTTGATCGGGCTGCTCGGGCCGTGGTTGGCGGGCACCCATTGCGGGTAGAGCAGGGTCATCTTGCCCGGCTTGGCCGGAATGCTTTCCTTGACGCGGAAGATGTTTTGCACGGTGTCGGACGCGTCCACCTTCAGCACCAGGGTGCCGGGGTAGTTCTGGTCGACAGGAGCAGGCAGCGGGGAACCGGCATGAGCGCTGAAGGCGGCGCCCATCAGCATTGACAGCAAGGCAAGTTTCATTTTGATTCTGTAAAGAAAGTACAAGCGGGCGAGTTTAGCACGCGAGGCAGGGCGGCTTGTTTCAGAACGTAACACCAGGATTTTGCAAAAAAACCTCTTGAAAAGCTTTTTAGCGATTCCTATATCGGACTCAGCGGTTGCCCAGATGGGGACCGTTGGACATATCGCTTAATCTGAAAAGGATATCTATCATGCGTACTTTTGACCTGACTCCGCTGTACCGTTCTGCTATCGGTTTCGACCGCCTGGCCCAGCTGCTGAATGACGCCGCCCGCGGTGACGCCACCCCCAGCTACCCTCCTTACAATATCGAGCTGGTTTCCGAAGACCAGTACCGTATCGTGATGGCCCTGGCCGGCTTCGATCGTTCCGAAATCGACATCACCTTCGAGCGCGATTCGCTGCACGTGGTGGGCCGCAAGCAGCGCGACGGCGTCGAGCGTACTTACCTGCACCGCGGCATCGCCGCCCGTGATTTCGAACAGCGCTTCCAGCTGGCGAACCATGTGAAGGTGATCGGCGCTTCCTTCGACAACGGCATGCTCACCATCGAACTGGTGCGTGAAGTGCCGGAAGCCCTGAAACCGCGCAAAATCGCTATCGATGGCGTGACCAATGTGGGCACCCTCGAGCAGAAAGCGGCTTAATCACGCTTAAGGCGGGCTTATAGCCTGCCCATATTAAAAGGTCGGCAATGCCGGCCTTTTTTTATTAAGACGAGCCTAAGATTGCTCCCGCATATTGATGCCATCGACAGATCTTTATTGGGAGTCCTGAAAATGAGCAAAACCGTCACCGCTTCGATGACCGTAAAACGGGTAGTTGCGGCACTGGCCGCCGTTGGCGTGCTGGGTGCCGGTGCTGCGATTGCAGTACAAAAGAGCAACGCCGCACCTAATCCCCAGGTAGTCGGCCAGGCCGCCCCGGGCGTGCCGGCCAACGCCGCCGCCGGCGCACCGGCGCCAACCCCGGCGCCGATGATCGCGCTGCCTGACTTCAGCGTGATCGTGCAGCACAATGGCCCAGCCGTGGTGAACATCAGCGTCGTGGGCAGCACCAAGACCTCGTTCCAGAGCCAGGGCCAGGGTGAACGCGGCGAACCGTTTGGCGATGATCCCTTCCTCGAATTCTTCCGCCGCTTCCAGGGGCCGCAAGGCCAGGGCCGCACGCGCGACGTGCCGACCCATGGCGTGGGTTCGGGCTTTATCGTGAGCGCCGACGGCATCATCCTGACCAACGCCCACGTGGTGCGCGATGCGCAGGAAGTGACCGTGAAGCTGACCGACCGCCGCGAATTCCGCGCCAAGGTGCTGGGCTCCGATCCGAAGACCGACGTGGCCGTGCTGAAGATCGACGCGAAGAACCTGCCGGTAGTGCCGCTGGGCCGCTCGAACGATGTGAAAGTCGGCGAATGGGTGCTGGCAATCGGCTCGCCTTTCGGTCTTGAAAACACCGTGACCGCCGGTGTGGTGAGCGCCAAGGGCCGCTCGCTGCCGGACGATTCGAACGTGCCGTTCATCCAGACCGACGTGGCGATCAACCCCGGCAACTCCGGCGGTCCGCTGTTCAACACGCGCGGCGAAGTGGTGGGCATCAACTCGCAGATCTACAGCCAGAGCGGCGGCTACCAAGGCCTATCGTTCGCCATTCCGATCGACGTGGCAACCAAGATCCGCGACCAGATCGTGAAGACCGGTAAAGTTGTGCACGCCCGCCTCGGCGTGACCGTGCAGGAGATTGGCCAGGACTTCGCCGATTCCTTCAAGCTGGCAACGCCGGAAGGCGCGCTGGTAGCGAACGTGGAGCGTGGCGGTCCTGCCGAGAAGATCGGCCTGAAAGCCGGCGACGTAATCCGCGCCATGAACGGCCAGAAGATCATCCAGTCGGGCGACCTGCCGGCGATGGTGGCGCTGGCGGCGCCAGGCRACAAGATCTCGCTGGAAGTGTGGCGCCAGGGTAAAACCGTGACCCTGGACGGCAAACTGGGCAACGCCAGCGACCGCAGCAACCTGGCTTCGGCTCAGGATGAGCAAGGTCCGTCGGCCAGGATGCGCCTGGGTCTGGCCCTGCGTCCGCTGGACCCGCAAGAGAAGCGGCAAGTGGGCCTGCCTTCCGGCCTGCTGATCGAGGATGCGCGCGGCGCGGCCGCCAGCGCTGGCGTACAGCCGGGTGATGTGCTGCTGTCCGTCAACGGCCGCCCGGTCAATTCGATCGGCGACGTGCGCGATGTGGTCAGCAAGTCCGACAAGTCGGTGGCGCTGCTGATCCTGCGTGGCGACGAGCGTATCTTCATTCCGGTGCGCCTCGGATAAAATGGCGATGGCGTCCGCAATCTCGCGGACGCCACGATTGAAAGGACCAGAATGCGCCTCCTGCTTGTAGAAGATGACACCATGATCGGCGAAGTCGTGCTCGACCTGCTGAGGGCTGAGCATTACGCCGTGGACTGGGTCAAGGATGGCGACATGGCGGACACCGCCCTGCAAACCCAGACCTACGACCTGGTCCTGCTCGACCTTGGTTTGCCGCGCAAGGACGGCCTGGAAGTGCTGCGCTCCATGCGCGCCCGCAAGGAAATCACGCCCGTGCTGGTCGCCACCGCGCGCGACGCCGTCGAGCAGCGTATTGCCGGCCTCGATGCCGGCGCCGACGACTATGTGCTGAAGCCCTACGACCTCGATGAGCTGCTGGCCCGCATCCGCGCGCTGTTGCGGCGGGCCGCCGGCCGTGCCGAACCGGTGTTCGAACACAAGGGCGTCACCATCAATCCCCAGACCCGCGAAGTGATGGCCAACGGCCAGGCGGTCAGTCTGTCGGCCCGCGAATGGGCCGTGCTCGAAGCGCTGATCGCCCGCCCCGGCATCGTGCTGTCGCGCRCCCAGCTGGAAGAAAAGCTCTACAGCTGGAAAGATGAAGTCAACAGCAATGCGGTGGAAGTGTATATCCACGGCTTGCGCAAAAAGCTGGGGGCCGACCTGATCCAGAACGTGCGCGGCCTCGGCTACATGGTGCCGAAAGCATGAGGGTTGTCCCGAAGGTCAACGTCTCCCACTCCCTGCGCGGCCGTCTGCTGTGGTTCCTGCTGGCGGCCATCACGATGGCGGCCGTGGCCCAGGCCATGATCGCCTACAGCAGCGCCCTCAACGACGCTGACCAGATCTTCGACTACCACATGCAGCAGATGGCCATGTCGCTGCGTTCGAGCGCACCGATGGCCGCTACCGGCAATCCGGGCGCCGAGGACGATGGCAACGACGACATGCTGGTGCAGGTGTGGACGCGCGACGGCATCCAGGTGTTCCGCTCCATGTCCCGCGCCGAGCTGCCCCAGCGCGCCGTGCTGGGATTTTCCAATGTGCGCGCCAATGGCACCACCTACCGCGTCTTCTCTATCCAAAGTTCAGGCCAGATCGTGCAGATCGCGCAGGACATGCGCGTGCGCCAGCGTATGGCTGGCACGCTGGCCTTGCGTACCGTCGGCCCGATCGCGCTGATGGCGCCGGTGCTGATGCTGGTCGTGTGGTGGGTGGTCAGCGGCTCGCTGGCGCCGGTACAGCGCGTGCGGCGCCAGGTAGCGTCGCGCCAGGCGGACGATCTTTCGCCCGTATCTGAAGGCGACCTGCCCGATGAAGTGCGTCCGCTGGTGCAGGAGCTGAACCTGCTATTCGGCCGCGTGCGCACTGCCTTCGAAGCGCAACAGCATTTCGTGGCCGATGCTGCGCACGAGCTGCGCACGCCGCTGGCCGCGCTCAAGCTGCAAATTCTGAGTCTCGAACGTGCGGCCGATGAACATGCCCGCGCGATTGCCGTTGGCCGCCTGACGGCGGGTATCGACCGCGCCTCGCGCCTGATCGAGCAGTTGCTGGTGCTGGCGCGCCAGGAAGCGGCGGACGCCAGGCTGGAGCCGATCAATCTGACCGACCTGGCCAAGCGCACCTTGGGCGATATGGCCGGGGCGGCGGGCGCGCGCGACATCGACCTCGGACTTGAGCATGCCGACGAAGCGAGCGTGAAAGGGCAGGGCGATGCCTTGCTGATCATGGTGCGCAACCTGGTCGACAACGCCATCAAATACACGCCGACCGGCGGCACCGTCGATCTCTCCGTCCTGCGCGACGAAAAACAGGCGCGCGTGGTGGTGGAAGACAGCGGCCCCGGCATCGCACCGGAAGAACGCGAGCGCGTGTTCAACCGCTTCTACCGTGTGCCGGGCAGCGAAGCCAATGGCAGCGGCCTTGGCCTGGCTATCATCCGCGCCATCGCGGAACGCCACGGCGCCACGCTGGCGCTGGATCAATCGGAACGCCTCGGGGGCCTCAAAGTGACGGTAAGCTTCCCTGCAAGCTAGAATGTCGTTTTCGACACTCTGGAGCAGGGCATGAAGAAGATCGGCTTTTCGGGAACGCTGGACCCTATCACCAACGGCCATATGTGGGTGATTGGCGAAGCGCGTTCGATTGCGGAAGAAGTCGTGGTCTTCCTGTCCGAGAATTCGACCAAGGCGCCCAAGTTCTCCGCAGAGGAGCGCAAGGCCATCGTGCTGGAAAGCTGTGCCGAACGTGGCTGGGACAATGTGCAGGTGCAGATCGTCAAGAGCGAGTACACGGCGCGCGTGGCCAAGCGCCAGGGCGTAGACTACCTGATTCGCGGCATCCGCAGCACCGCCGATTTCGATTACGAGAACCTGATCCAACAAACCAATGTGGAAGTGATTGGCGGCGCGAAAACCATGTTCGTGATGCCGCCGCGCGATCTGGGCTCGGTGAGTTCCAGCTTCGTGAAAGCGCTGGAAGGTCCGGTGGGCTGGAACTGGACCATGAAGAAGTTCGTTCCCACGCCTGCCTACAAGGCCTGGATCGTGGCCTGGCTGCGCAAGGAGTGGGATGCGCTGTGGCGCGACACTGCGCTGGATGCGGCGGCACTGGCCAATGTCAATCACTGGTTCGAACATCTGACCGGCACTGCGGCCTATGGCGGCGTCGATCGCACTTATCACAACCTCGATCATCTGGTGCACGGCATGGCGGAGATCCGCGCCTGGGCGGCCAACACGCGTCCCGCCAAGCGCGATGTGAATATCGTGAAGGCGGCCTTCTGGTTCCACGATGCGGTGTATGCGCACGATTCGTCTTCCGTATCGAACGAGGAAGCCAGCGCGCGCCTGTGGCTGGGCAGCGACCTGGAGCCGGATGCGGGCCGCGCGGAAGAAGTGGCGGCGCTGATTCGCGCCACCGACCATTTCCAGGGCGCGTCGATTGCGCATCCGATGAAGGACACGATGCTGAGTGTGGACCTGGCGATTCTGGGACAGGAGGAGGAAGTGTACCGCTCCTATGCGCGCGGCATCCGCGCCGAGTACGCTCACGTGCCGGATGCGGTCTACAACGCGGAGCGCAGCAAGGTATTGAGCCACCTGCGTAACAAGGCGGAAGCGGGCACGCTGTTCGCGGACCCGTACTTCACGGCGAACTACACCAGTGTCGCCATCGCCAATATG
>NZ_JBFRDW010000304.1:0-6886 GCF_052113985.1 Pseudoduganella sp. RAF53_2
GTGTTGGGATGGTGGTTGGCAGTGTTCTGCGGCGCAGCGCGCGCCGATGTATCGACAATTGAGTTCACGGGGTTCAGCTTGACGAACTTCCGGCAAACGATCGACGGCGTGCCCTTCGCCAATGAGATGACCATCTTCTACGGCGGCCCGGACGGTGGCGCCCTGAGGCTCACTAACGTCACCGATGCCACGCGTTTGGTCCAGGCCGGGACCACGCACATGACACGCACCTACACTCTGGATTTCGATATGCAGCCGGTTGAAGGCTACACGGTGTGGGGGCCATGGTTTAACAGCGGCGCAATCGGTTCGCGCTCCGGCAAGGGAACTAACTTCCTATCGGCGCAGATGCTGGTGGACCCGATGCCTCCTGAACAGCAGTACGAAAAAGTCTCGTATCGGGACTTCACGGAGGACGATGGCGGCGGGCTGGATGTCGGCTTGATCGGCCGCTTTGCCGTGGGCTCCGGCCGTAGCGCCCACGTTCATGTGGATGCCTACTTCCTGACCGATATAGACGACCCGGCGGATTCCGCTATGGTCGCCTTGCAAAATCCCGACATCAGCTTCCACTCTCAACCGCCGTCTGTGCCGGAGCCGGGCGCGTGGATGCTGATGCTGTCCGGGCTGACGCTGGTTTGCTACAGGCGGCGGGGGACGAAGACGTAGCCGCCTTCACGCAGCGGTCGGCGCTGCGCCAGTTTTCGTTTGGCCCATGCCGGCAACCGTCATGTACGGACGGTGTGGCCGGCGCCTCGCAAGGCCACTGCGGCGGCGGCAACGCGGTCCTGCTTCACTAGAACGTAATCGGTATCGAAGGTCGAGACGACGAAAATACTGATGCCCGCTTTCGCCAGCGGCGTGGCGACCGAGGCCAGGATGCCGGTTAATCCAAAGTCCAGCGGCCCATCAATTTTCAACGCCCGCCAGCCCATCTCCGCCTTCATGCCTGCGGGGACGGCGTTCTCGTCGCAGACGATGGACAGCTCATCCTGCGTACGCGAAATGGAACAGAACTCCATCTTGCCCAGCGCCCACTGCGGAATATCCGCGTCCACAGCCAGCCGCGCCACCGCAAGCGTGGACTTGCCAAGCGAGAGATTCATTTTCGGCGTCAAGCTGCTGGCTGCGTGCATGGCGGAGCTCCAACTGGAAACGATCATGCAAGCATATCACTTGCTTGAGCGTAGCCCGATGACAGCTTATCGCCCTCAAGAAGGAGGACGTTACTTGGCACGGAGGCGCTCGACTTCGGCGCGCAAAGAAGTGCGTTCGGTGCGGGCGTTTTCGAGCTGGGCGCGGGCTTCCTGGAGCTCAGAGGCGAGGGTGTCGCGGGCGGTGATGGCGCCGACCAGTTCCATTTGCGCGGCGAGGCGGGCGTCGGAATCGTTGGCGGCGGTGGCGACGTAGCGCTCCAGCTGGTTGCGCAGGTCGGCGATTTGCGCGTCCTTGCCTTCGATCGCCAGCTGGTCTTTGGCTTTGCCGACCAGGGCGTCAGCGGCGACCTGGCGCGCGTTGCGCAGCTCGGCCTGCAGGCGCGTGATCTGTTCGTCGAGTTCTTCGCGCTCGGCCCTGGCGGTGGCGACCTGGCCTTGCAGCTCGTCGCGTTCGGATTCGAGTTCTTCGCCAGCCTTCAGCAAGGCGTCCATATCGTCTTCCGACTGCGCCAGTGCGTCGCGCGCGGAGCCGCCGGCTTGTTCGGCATACTGCTGCGCCCAACGGCCCAACTCGGCCAGCAGCGCGTCCGGCAGGACGGCCTTCGGAGGCTCAACGGGTTTCACGTTGCTGGCGCGCCAGGCCTGAAGATGTTTGGTGATGGCACCGACCGAGCCGCCGCCCAGTGCTTCGTGAACTGCTTCGATGGAGACTGCTTGACCGTTGCTTTGCAGCGTGGAGGCCGCGGCTGTCACGTCTTCGAATGTGACCGTTTTCATAAGAGGCGAGGTGGGATGTTGTTTCCAGAGATCAACATCATACCCAAGTTGGCTGGCGCCGGGCAATATCGAACCAGCACTCCCGTGAACTTAGGGCGACATTTGAGCAAATCCCGCAACGAGTGCATCCAGCAATTGTCGCACGGCCGGCACCATGCCTCGCCGCGTCGGGAATATCGCATGAACAAGCGCTGTTCTGGATGACAAGTTCGGCAGCACGCGCTGCAGCCGGCCGGTCCGCAATTCCTCCTCCACCAGATCCCGCGGCAGCATGGCCACGCCCAGGCCCAGCGTCGCAGCCTTCCGCAGACTGGTCATATCGTCAGTCGCCAGGCGTGGCCGGTGTTGCAGCAAGACGACCTGTCCCTGCTCATCGACCAGATGCCAGGTGTATTTTTCGCTCGCGTTGGAATTGGCGATTGTTGGCCACTCCTTCAAGGAGTCGATCGATGCCGGTGCGGCATGCCGTTTTATCAAAGTTGGACTGGCGACCAGAATCAAGGTCGATAGCCCCAGCTGGCGGACCGCGAGATCGGTATCTTCAAGCGGCGGTTGGCGCACGCGGATCGCAAAATCCAGCCCTTCCTCGATCACATCGGCGCGGCGATTGGTCGCATCGACCAGCACCTGCACCTGCGGGTGATCGGCCAGATAGCGCGCAATGATCTCGGCGACGCCCGAATTCAGCAATCCAACGGGACAACTGATGCGCACTGTGCCCTGAGGTTCCGTGCGGGTCTGATCCACGATTTCCTTGGCGGCCCTGGCTTCCGCCACCAGCGCCAGGCAATGCTGCTGGAACTGCCGTCCGGTTTCGGTCAGCGACAGACGGCGGCTGGTGCGATTCAGCAGGCGGACCCCAAGTTCCTCCTCCAGCGCGCGAACGCGGCGGCTCAGTTTTGAGGTCTGCAAGCCCAGAGCGCGGGCGGCGGCGGTAAAGCTGCCGCGCTCAACCACTTCGGAGAACAGGCGGAGGTCATTCAGGTCTGAGATTTGGTCCATTCGATCATTCTATTGGAAGCAATGATTCATTGCAAAACAGGAGATATGCAGGGGATCGTTGTCTCAATAAGATGGGAACCACTGAGCAACAACTTAAACCAAAAACTTTTCAATTAAGGAGCTTGTCATGTCTAAATCCAATCGTCTCGAAGGCAAAGTAGCACTGGTTACCGGTGGCACCAGCGGCATCGGCCTGGCTTCGGCGCAGGCACTCGCCAGCGAAGGCGCGACCGTGTTCATCACCGGCCGCCGCCCGGCCGAACTCGATGCGGCCGTGAAGGCCATCGGCAATGGCGCAGTTGGCATCCGCAGCGATGTCACCAAACTGGATGAGCTGGACCAGCTCTTCGCGCAAATCAAAGAGGCTGCCGGCCGTCTGGACGTGGTGCACGTCAACGCCGGCGGCGGTACCATGGCGCCGATGGGCCAGATCAGCGAAGAGCACTTCGACGACACCTTCGACCGCAACGTCAAAGGCGTGGTGTTCACCGTGCAGAAAGCCTTGCCGCTGCTGACGCAAGGCGCCTCGATCATCCTGACCGGCTCCACGGCCGGCGCGAAAGGCACGGCAGCGTTCAGCGTCTACAGCGCGTCGAAAGCGGCAGTGCGCAACTTCGCCCGCAGCTGGCTGCTGGATCTGAAAGACCGCGGCATCCGCATCAACGTGGTGAGCCCTGGTCCGATCCGCACCACCGGCCTGGCCGAACTGGCCGGTGAAAGCAAGGAAGCGCAAGCGGGACTGCTGGATTACCTGGCTTCGCAAGTTCCCGTGGGACGCCTGGGTGAACCGGAAGAAGTGGGCAAGGCCGTGGTGTTCCTGGCGTCGTCCGAATCCAGCTTCGTCAACGGCGCAGAACTGTTCGTTGATGGCGGCGTGGCGCAAATCTGATCAGGGAGAATGCTCATGGCTGACCATATTCACGAGCTGCTGCACCGTAATCTGCAGGAAGTGTTTGGCGAGGGCGACGCAACGCGCCGGCGCGCGGCAATCAACGAGCTCTTTACGGAAGATTGCGAACTGTATGTGCCGCCGGGCGTCATCGTTGGACGCGAAGCGCTCGATAAATTTGCAGGAGATTTGCGCGCAACGCACCCGCATTTCGCGTACACCGGGATCGGTGAACCGCAGTCGCTGCACAACGCGGGCCGGCTGGCCTGGGCATCCGGCCCGCGGGGAGGAGAGCCGGAATACACCGGCGTGGATGTGATCACTACGCGCGACGGCAAGATCGCCGCGCTGTATGTCTTCCTTGATTGAGCGGGCAGGGCGGGAAGTTACTCGGACTTCTCGCCCAGTACCGTGTACAGGTACTCCACGATTTTCTTGCCGCGCTCAGTATCCGGGCTTTCGCCCAGCATCTTCTGATAAATCTTGCGTGCCGTCTTTTCGTTGAAAGTCTGCGTGACCACTACGTTCGGCGAATGGCACTTCGAGCAGGTTTCCTTTACCAGCATCGCATTCGGGCCAGGAGGGAAGGGCGATGGATCGCCCGTTTCCGCTGGCGCCGCAGGCGTTTGCTCGGCGCTGAAGACCGTATGGCTGAATTGCGCCGTACCTAATGCCAGCAGGGCAGCGAGGATGTATTTGGTCCGTTTCATGGTCTACTCCATATTCATCTGGAAGTTCTCCGACATATAGTCTGCCCAGTATTCGTTCATGAACAGGAAGAACTCGTGAGTGAGGTTGATGATCTTGCGGGTGCAGTATTCGTAATCGTCGTCGCGCTCCGCTTCCAGCGCCAGCGACAGCGTGCCGCCGCGCAGGCGCACGGCAGCGTGTGCGCGGGCAGGATCGACGCGGCGGTGTTCCGGCACGTCAGCGTCGGCGCGGCCTTTGAGCCAGGCCTTGATCTCCTTGTGCATCATCGAATTGGCTTCGACATTGGGCAGCAGATCAACCAGCGACAGGCGCCGCGCCTTGGGCTCGCAGCCCAGCGTGAAAGGCTGGCCGTACAGCCAGCCGAAGTGGAAGTCCACGCCGTTCTTGCGCGGCTCCACGCGGAAGTCCTGGAACACGCCGCGGCTGGCGTAGTCCCGCAGGACCGCGCCAATCGCTGGTGGCGCATCGACGGTGAAAAGGTCGTCCATGCACTGCGCCTTAGTGGTAGTACGAAGTCACGCCAGGTTCCACTTTGCCCAGGAAGCCCGGTGGATATTTCTCGCGCTGCCAGAACTCGCGCTTGCCCTGCACGTTCAGCACCACCGGCATGCTGGTTTCGGAAGCCAGCTTGTACGCCTTCTTCAATGCAGGCGTGAACTCTTCCGGCTTGGTGATGTACATGCCGTGGCCGCCCAGTGCTTCCGCCATTTTGTCGTAGCGGATCTTTTCCTGGAACAGGTGCATCGGCAGCACTTTCGGTTCGTCGTCCTGCAGATACCAGGTGCCCCAGGCATTGTTGTTGTAGACGATGATGATGGCCGGGATGCGGAACTTGGCCAGCGTCTCCACTTCCATGCCGGAGTAGCCGAAGGAAGCGTCGCCCATGATGGTGATGGTCGGATGGCCTTTGTACTTGGCCTGTGCGCCAATGCCTTCCTTGACCGCCACGCCGGCGCCCACGGCATAACCCACGTCCGCGCCAACGGTGCCGAACTGGTACTGGCCGTTCATGATCTGCGCAGGACGATACGCGCGCAGCCAGCGGCGGGTGTAGCGCGCCACGCCGAAGCCACCGGAACCGACCAGGGTCTGCTCTTTCGGGATGTTGCCTTTGTAGAGGAAGTCGGACAGCTCTTTCGCGATGACGGCTGGGTGCACGGCGTCCTTGTAGGCCAGCACCTGCTTGTACATCTCTTCGTTTTCCGCTTCGAACTTCTTGCGGGCCTTGTCGATTTCGGCCAGCCATTCGTCATGCTTCATGGCTGGCGCTTCGCGCGTCAGCACTTCCAGTGCGGCTTTCTCATCGCTGACGATACCCACTTCGATCGGCAGGTTGCGGCCAATGTCTTCTGCCGCCGGGTCGATGCGGATATAGCGTGCATCAGGACCGAAGGCATATTCGCCAACGTTCGGCATGCAGTATTGGCCGACCAGCATGACCACGTCGGCGCTGGCCAGCGCATCTGGACCGGTGGTGGCGGACAGCGGGTGATCGTCCGGGAACTGGCCGCGCATGGCGCCCGACTCCACCACCGGGATCTGAGTCTTCTCGGCGAACTGGCGCAGGGCGTCCCAGGCCTTGGAGTAGAACACGCCGGTGCTCGACACGATGATCGGGCGCTTCGCCTGTTGCAGCAGGGCGATTGCCTTGGCTACGTGGGTTGGCGATGGATTCGGCTTGGCGTCGGTGCGGTACAGGCTCTTGTCGAAGTTGTAGGCGATGTCGCCTGGTTTGGTGATCTTGCCGTCGGCTGCTTCAGCGGCGAAGTCCAGGTGCACCGGGCTTGGGATGCCGGTCTTCAGCTGGCGGAAGGCGTAGGCCGCGTATTCGTGATTGCGGCGCGCGTTCACCAGGCGCTTCTGCCACTTGACCAGGTGCGCAGTGACGGACTGCTGCTCCATCAGCTGGATCGCAGCCTCGGTGTCCTCTTCACGCACGCTCTTGTTCGACGACATGAACAGTACAGGCGTACGCGCAGCCTTGGCGTTGGCCAGGCCGGAAATCAGGTTGGTAAAGCCCGGACCTTCGGTACCGGAAGTTGCGGATACTTCGCCCGTCACGCGCGTGAACGCGTCCGCCGCGTGGGACATGGAACGCTCGTCGCGGCCCGTATAAGTCGGGATGCCGATAGCCGCCAGCGCGTGGGTCACCGTGTAGTTACCTGGGCAGCAGAACAACGCAGCCAGGCCTTCAGACTGGCAGGCCTTGGCGAACAGCGTAGCGCCGTTCATCGGCAGCTTGGGCATTTCACCAGGCGTCTTGGCCGCGATGCCGAAAGCGTCAGGCAGCGGCAGGGGCTTGCCTTCGGAGTCCTTCACCGCCGCAGCAGCTTGCGACACAACGCCTGCC
>NZ_JBFRDW010000305.1:0-6884 GCF_052113985.1 Pseudoduganella sp. RAF53_2
CCCCGCAAGACTGCCGCCGCACTGGAGCAGATGACCTGGAAAGGCGCGCAGTCGAGCGAGGGTGACTTCCAGCGCCGCTGGATCGGCCAGTACGTGGCCTTCGCCACCACGCCGGAAGCGCAGAAGCGTCTGGCGGGCCTGCTGGATGGCTCGGTCAAAGTGAATGGCCTGAACGTGAGCCAGGATCTGCGCTGGACCATCATCGAGCACCTGAATGCCGTGGGCTACAAGGGCGGCGATGCGCTGCTGGCGGCGGAACAGGCGAAGGACAAGTCCGATACCGGTGAAGCTGCAGCACTGGCGGCGACCGTGGCGCGTCCTGATGCGAAGGTGAAGGAAGAGTGGATCGCCAAGATCGGCGACACGCAAAGCAAGCTGCCGTTCTCGCGCCTCCGCACGGCGATGGAATCCATGTACCCGGCTTCGCAGACCAGGCTCGCCGAGCAGACCGCGGCGGAACGCCTGGCCCAGCTGCCCGTGCTGGACAAGGCTGCCGGTCCGGTCTTCATGCGCACTTACGCTACGCGCATGATCCCGGCCAGCTGCACGGCCGACAGCGTGGCACGCCTGGCGGCGGCAGCCGAGCAGGATAAGGAGCTGTCCGCCGGTACGCGCCGCGCACTGCTTGTGACGCATCAGGAAGACGCCCGCTGCGTGACCATCCGCAAGGCGCTCACCGTTCCGCTGAGCTGATCGGTGAAGGCGCTGCCCGCCGGCGGCGCCATTGCATTTTGCTATCGATACGCCGGTGCTCAGGCGCCGGCGTATAGTGGTTTTGCTCCTCCATCACTGGGAGAAGACCATGAAAGCGACCCTCCTCACTGCGTTACTGTGCGTGCTGCCGCTCGCGGCCGGCGCCCAGTCAACGGAATCCCGGGACAGCACCGTCCGCGTGCCGGCACCGTGGAGCATCGACCTGCCAGATCATGCACTCGGCATGGTCCTCACCAATTTCGACAGCTACCAGGGCGCGTACGACCTGTCCGATGGGCGTGTCCTGTACCTCACCTCGCGCGGGCATGCCATGTACGCCCAGATCGGTGACCAGGACAAAGTCCGGGTGGTGGGCGCCACTGCCGACAGTTTTGTGGCCGTGGACCGCAGCCTCAAGCTCAGCCTGAACCAGCGGATGGACGGTGAAGTGCGCGGCGATGTGCTCTACATACCGCAAGCCAGCGCCCTTGCCGGCTTGCCGGTGAAGCCTGTTTTACTCACTTTTGGCGGTAATTAGCGCCTTTCCGACCCAGCCGGGCCCCGTCGTGGTGGCCCGGCCTTCCATTTAATTGCTGACTTGCAACAATTCGAGAGAATTGAAGGGCATTCTATTGCTTACAATGCGCCCGTTTGATCCCAATCCAAGATACCGCTCCTCCCAGCGGTTTTCCCCACCCTCCGGTGCCGCAAGGCCCGGAGGCTTTTTTTTGTCGAAAATTTTGACAGTTGAGGGCAGGTACTTATTTAAAAGTAAACGATAAGCTTTTGATAATTAAAGAAATGATGTAAAAATTTTAACGTTGGCATTGAATTTGCTCTTTGGGGCCGGTGTCCTGATCAAAACCAAACCAAGGAAGAAATTCAACAATGAAAAATTTGTCCAAGCTGCTGGGAATTTTGCTGCTGAGCCTGACGGCTTCGGCCGCCACCGCAGGCCCTGTGATCATTGCCGGTACCGATGCTGATGACCACGGTTTCGCCACCGGCACGACCAATATGACCGGCTGGCTGTTCATGCAAAAGGCATTCGAGAACATCGCAGGCCAGGTCAGCAACGGCAGGAACTCCATCGTCTGCCTGGGCTGCAACGGCTCGCAGGCCGGCGCTGCCTTTGATTCGTCCACCCAGAACTCCGCGCTGACCGGCTCCTGGACGTTTGCCAACCTGACTTCGCTGAGCGATATCAGCGGCTTCTTCGATGGCACGGGCGCGGTCAACATCGGCAATGCCGGCATCATCTACATGCCGACCGTGGAAAGCAATATCATTGGCGGCATCAGCGACGCCCAGCTGGCGCTGGTCAATGCCCAGGGTGCTGCGCTGAACAGCTATCTGGCGGCAGGCGGTGGCCTGTTCACGCAGGAGCAGGCCAACTCTGCCATCGGCTACGGCTGGCTGACTTCCCTGCTGCCCGGTCTGATTGTGCAGGGCGATAACGGTGGTCCGTCAACCGACACCAGCCAGCTGACGCTGACCGCAGCCGGTAACGCTRCCTTCCCGGGCCTGACCAATGCCGACGCCAGCAATGCTACGCCCTGGCACGCCTGGTTCTCCGGCAACTTCGGTGGTTTGCAAACCCTGATCACCGGCCCGATCTTCAATGATGCGGGCGGCACTTTCCCCGGCGCTGTGGTGCTGGGTGGCGGGGCCGGTACGGTGATCAGCTGCGGCTCGCCGGGCCAGCCGGCTTGCGACGTGCCCGAGCCGGATAGCCTGCCGCTGATGGGCTTCGGCCTGCTGGGCATGGTGTACACCATGCGCCGCCGCTTCGGCAAATAAGCCCTATAACCTGGCCAGGTCGGGCCCGTCCTTGCGGCCTAGCCAGGTGGTTTCGAAACGCTTACGGGCAGCGGCCAGCGCGGCAGTGTCGCCGCGCTGACGATAGACCTCGATCAGGCCACGCAACGCCCAGCCATTGCTGGGCGTTTTTGCAAATGAGGCACGGAAGGCCTGCTCCGCAGCATCCAGCCTGCCGGCACGCAGCAGGGCCGCCCCCAGCGATTGACGCACCGGGTAATACCAGTAGGGCGGCTCAGTGTAGGGCAGAGAATCCTGCGCGGCGACGGCTTCCTCATAGGCTTTGATGGCGCCGTCCATATCGCCCCTGGCTTCGGCGACGCGGCCCATCGCAATGGCGCGCGCGGTGTGCACGATGTCCGGCGCCGGCACGCCCCAATCCAGGATGGGTTTGAAGTCGGCGTTCTTTTCCAGTGCGGCCAAGGCATCCGCCTCTTTCTGCGCATCGGCTACGGCGCCCTTGCGCGCGTAGGCGGTGGCGCGGGCATAGTGCCACATGGCTTTCACCAGCACGAAGTCAGGACCCGGATCGGGCAGGGCCAGCAGCGTGTCGGGACTGCTGAACTGCACGTGCGAGAAGTAAGGCGCCGCTTTCACCGGCTGCATCACGGCGAAGGCTTTGACCAGGTCCGCAGGCAGCGCCTTGTCGAGTTTATCGGCGGCTTCCAGCGCCGCCTTGCCGTCCCCGCCCATCAGGGCCGACACCATGGCGAAGTGGATGTTGTGCGGGTAGTAGGCGCCTTTGTAGACGGGGTCGCTGTCCGCCTTGCTGAAGTATTTTTCGTCGATGGCGATCGCATCCAGATTCGATTGCAGCGCCTCGCGGTACAGGCCCACGCGGTAGTAAATGTGCGAAGGCATGTGCACGATATGGCCGGCGCCGGGAATCTGCTTGGCCAGCATGCGGGCGTAGGGCAGCGCCTTGTCCGGATGGGTGGACGCTTCCATTGCGTGGATGTAGTAGTGGATGGCTCCGGGGTGGTTGGGATTACGCTCAAGCACGCGCTCCAGGGCGTCCACCATTTCCGGCGTGCGGCCTTTGGGCTGGGCGCCTGCGGCCTGCCAGTAATCCCATGGCGCCAGATCCATCAGGCTTTCGGCAAACAGCACCTGGATATTGTCGTCATTGGGGAAGGCGCGCGCCGCGTCCGCCATCGCGGCAGCGTACGCCTGGTCCAGCGGACTGCGGTCGGCGGGCGGTTCGGCCTGATAGCGTTTGGCGACAGCGTGAATCAGCGCCTGCTCGGACGCACTGGTTTTGGCAGCCAGCGATTCGGCTTTGGCGGCGGCAGCGGCGGCGGGTGCGACGGCGTCCGGGAACATGGGCGCGTTAATGTTCGGTCCCAGCACCAGCGCCTCGCCCCAGTAGCACATGGCGCATTGCGGATCGAGCTGCTGGGCAGTGCGGAAAGCGCGCGCCGCTTCGGCATGGTTGAAGGCGAAGGTCAGGCGCATGCCCTGATCGAAATAGGCTTGCGCGGCCGCGTTGGCGGTCGTGATCTTCATGTGCAGATTGCCGAGGCTGGGATACAGCGGCGGCTTGGCGGGCGCCGCCGCCGCGCGTGGCTGCTGGGTGGGCTTGAACGGCGCCGTTTCAGCCTGGGCCAGCAGCAGCTTGTCCAGCAAGAGCGGCCGCCCCGCCTGGGTTGGCGCGCACAGGCCTGGGGAGGAGAACAGAGGATCGAAAGGCGCGCGTTCCGCGTCGGCCGCGCCAAGCGCCATCAGGGCCGCGGCCAGCAAGGTTTTCCGGTACATGATGCCTCCTTGCGCAAGGTGATGTCATGTCGATAACATCTCAACTTAGCACAGGGCAGAGCTAAGTCAAGCCGCTTCCGCTACCGAGGTGTCGCCGTGGACGCTGACGCGGTTGCGGCCGTCTTTCTTGGATTGGTAGAGGGCGCTGTCGGCGCGGCGCAGGGCTTCTTCCCAGCTGGCGTCGGTGGGGACCCAGGACGCGATGCCGAGGCTGATGGTCATGGCGACGGTATCGGCCTCGGCCTGCAGCGGGGTGGCTTCGATCAGCGCGCGCATGCGCTCGGCCACCTGGCGCACTTCGCTGGGACCATTGCTGGTGAGGAGCACCGCGAATTCTTCGCCGCCGAGGCGGAACATGGCGTCGTAGCCGCGCAGGGCGTGAGCCGCCAGCGCGGTGACGTGGCGCAGGGCCGTGTCGCCCACGGCATGGCCATGGCGGTCGTTGACCGATTTGAAGTGGTCGATATCGAAGACGATGAAGGCGGCCCGGTGATGCACCCGGCGGAAGCGCGCGAATTCGCGCTCGGCCACGTCGTGCAGGGCACGGCGGTTCAGCCAGCCCGTCAGGCTGTCGGTCAGCGAGGCTTTGCGCAACGCCAGTTCCTGATGGCGGATGACGATGACGGCGCAGCACATGCCCGCGACGGACAGGAAGATCAGCACGCACAGCGAGCCGGAAGTCTGCAGGATCTGGCTGCCGAGGAAGGTCAGCGGCGTATCGCGGCTCAGCACCATGTACAGCGTGCGCAGCGAGAGCTGGATCATGAAGCCGATCTCAATCACCATCAGCGGCACATAGGCGGAGCGCTCCGGACCGCTCGGCAAGCGCCACAGCAGGGCCACCACGTGGCAGTTGATGAAAACAATCACCGGCGTGAACAGCAGCAGCCGATTGATCACCGACGCTTGCGTGAAGGGCAGGAAGTGCAGCAGCACGGACGTCAGCGCGATCAGGGCCAGCACGTCATAGCGCGGCGCCCGTCCCAGATGCCGGCGCAACCCGGCCGCAATGGCGAAATGGCCGGCGATGTAGAAGGAGTTGGCGACCGCAGGAATCAGGAAGTGGCTCAGCTGCCAGGTAGCGGCAATCCCACCCAGGACGTTCGAACCGAGGAAAAACAGTCCGGCATACGACCAATCGCGCAGGCAGAGATCGCGCGGGTTGCCGCGGTACAGGAAAAACATGGCCATGGCCATGATGGCCGCAGCCAGCCCAGATGCAACGACCAGAGTGAAAGCATCCATCCCTTGCTTGCCTGCTGTTGTTATGGCTCGCCAGTATAGAGAGTTTCACGCGTGCAAAAATGCACAAATTGTCACAATCAAGGGAAAACGGAAAGAAACACCGCCCGCGAGGGGCGGCGGCAGACCGTTAATGGTGAAGGGGCGTGGACAAGCCCGGCTGGCCAGCGCCCAGTTCGGTACGCTGGGCGCGCTCGGCGGGGCCGGTGTCCCAATAGCTGGTGAATCGTGCCACTTTGCCATCACGTATATTGAAAACGTGAACGAAAGGATTGTCGTACTGGCGCCCGGTGTTGCGGGCCAGCCAGGTGGAGTCGCCAATGACGACCACAGTGTCGCCTTCCGCGATGATTTGTTTCGGTTCCATGTGCAGGGCTTGCACGGCGGCGTTCAGGTTGGTGAAAAACTGGGCGATGCCCTGTTTTCCGTGATAGTTGCCGGAGTAGGCTAAATATTCCGACTCGGGGCCGGTCCACTCGGCATCATCGTGATACATGTCCAGCAGGCTACGGATGTCACCGGCCTGGAAAAGCTTGTAGCCTTTCATCACCAGTTCTTTGCTCTCTTGAATATCCATGACGTCCCTCCTTTTGGCCGGCCAGCGCAGCGGCGCCGCGGATAGCCGGTCAAATCAGCCTAGTACGGCCATGGATGAAGTCAAGACACTCGCTGTCATCATGACAGGCTATGCTGCCTCCGTACCCGGCGTTGGCTCCTTGCTGCAAACCGATGACCGCTGCGGTCCCGCACAGCGGCAGCCAATCGCCGGGCTGCACAGCGCCTCAGCGCGTGCCGAAATCCTGCGTCCAGTAAGCGGCGGGACGCCTGCCGCCGCGGATGGCGTAGGCGGCGCCCATTTCCGTAAAGCCCGGATTCATCAGGTTGGCGCAGTGGCCGGGACTGGAGAGCCAGCCGGCGACGGCGTCTTCCGCGCTGACTTGTCCCAGCGAGATGTTCTCGCCGATCCTGTGCCAGCTGTAGCCGGCGTCGTGCGCGCGGTCGCCGGGCAGACTGCCGTTCTTGCCGGTGTGGCTGAAGTAGCGCCGCTCGGCCATATCTTCGCTGTGGTGCAGGGCCGCTTCCGCCAGGCGATCGCTCCACACCAGCGGCGGCGCCGGACCGAGGCTTACGCCGCCGCAGTCCTGTGGCTGCGCGCGCAGCGCATTGGTGGCGGCAAGGATCTGCTGGCCGGCGTCGGGCCAGGGCGGCAGTGTCAGCTGGGGATTCGGTGTCGGCTGGGCCAGCACCACCGTCCATGCGTTGCCGTGGCGCGAAGTGCCGATGGCCGCATACTGCGTGCTGAGCATGATGCTGCAATGCTTTTCCTGCAGCGCCTCAAACGCGGCGCGCGCATCGGTAGGGCCGGACACCTGGAT
>NZ_JBFRDW010000306.1:0-6879 GCF_052113985.1 Pseudoduganella sp. RAF53_2
GGCCTGAACGTGAAGGCAGGGGAGTACCTGCTGGCGGTGGAAGGCCGTCCGCTGGCGCCGCCGACCAATCTGTATAGCGCTTTCGAGAATAGTGCCAACCGCGCCATCGACATCACGGTCGGTGCGAACGCAGATGGCAAGGGCTCGCGCACCATTACCGTGGTGCCGGTCGCCAGCGAGGATGCGCTGCGCAACCGCGACTGGGTGGAGGGGAATATCCGCAAGGTCAACGAGGCGACCAATGGACGCGTGGCTTATGTGTATGTGCCAAATACTGCGACGTTGGGTCATACCTACTTCAAGCGCTACTTCTTCCCGCAGTCATATAAGGATGCGGTGATTATCGACGAGCGCTTCAACGGCGGTGGCAGCCTGGCCGATTACTACATCGATATTCTGCAAAAGCAGGAGATTGCGTGGTGGGCGATGCGCTATGGTGCGGATATGAAGACGCCGTCCGCGTCGATTCAGGGGCCACGCGCGATGCTGATCGATGAAACGGCGGGCTCCGGAGGTGATCTGCTGCCGTGGATGTTCCACAAAAATAAGCTTGGCCCGTTGATCGGCAAGCGCACCTGGGGCGGGCTGGTGGGTATTCTCGGCTTCCCGGTCCTGCTGGACGGTGGCGTCATCACCGCGCCGAACCTGGCGTTCTGGACACGCGACGGCGGCTGGGGCATCGAAAACGTCGGCGTGCCGCCCGATATCGAAGTCGAGCAGACGCCGGCCGACGTCATCGCCGGTCACGATCCGCAGCTGGAGAAGGCCATCGAAGTGATCAAGGCCGAGCTGACGAAAACCCCGCCATCCCGGCCTCCGCGCCCGGCTTATCCGGACAAGAGCAAATAAAACCAGAGGCGTAACCCTGGTGGCAGCCACGATGTGGCTGCCACCTGCTTCTGCCGTGGGTTTACTTTTCCTCGTCGAGAAGCTGCTGGATTTCCGCGCGCTCCTTGGCGGTGACGTGGCCGCCGCGCAGGGCGGCGAGGATCAGCGCTTTGCCGGAACCGGCAAACGCCTTGTGGATCAGGTCCTTGAGCAGGCTGGTCTGTAGCGAGTCCTTTTCCTGGGCGGGCGCGTAGACGTGGGCTTTCTGGCTTTCGTCACGCGTCAGCAGACCTTTGGTGTGCATGACCTGCAGCGTGCGCAGGACCGTGGCGTATTGCATGTCCGGACGCGTTTCGACGGCAGCCTGGTGAACCTGGCGTGCCGTTGCCGAGCCGCCTGATGCAAACAGCAGGCGCAGCATTTCCAGTTCGGCGGCGGTTGGTTTGGGGAGGGCGTTCGTGCTCATGAACCTAGAATAAATTATCTAGATCGATTTGTCTAGCGCGGCGAGGCGGCGCTCAATTTGTGCGAACAGCGGCCGGGCGGGCGGGGCGGCGAGGCAGTCGTCGCGTAAGGCAGCAAGGGTCGTTAGCAGCGCGACGGCTTGAGCGCCGGGCGGGGCCTCGATGCGGTCGAGAAGTTCTTCCAGCAGACAGCCAAAGGCGCGTACCTCGAGGCGCTGGAGCCAGGTTGTGTCCGGGTTATAGAAAGCTGCGGCACCGAAGTCACCCAGCAGAGGATTGCCTTGCGAGCAATGCAGAATGTTGTGCGCGTAGAGGTCGCCGTGCAGGATGCCGCGCGTGTGTAGTTGGCGGGCCGCCGAGGCGATGCCGGTGGCGATGCGCAGGGCCGACTGTAAATCGAAGCGTTTGTCGGCTGCGTAGATGTCGCGGGTGCAACTGTCCAGCGAGGGCGGGCCGGCCAGGTTGCGGTAGTGCGGATCGATCAGGGTCAGCACCAAACCGTGCGTTCCCGCCGGGTGGCCGATCACGCGGCCCAGCACGGGAATGAGGTTGGGGTGGGCGCCCGCGGCGATGCAGGCGTCCATTTCGGAGTCAGGCAGGCCGTCGCTGGTGACGGCGCCTTTAAATAGCTTGACTGCGACGGGCCGCTCGCCCAGCGTAGCGGCGAAGATGACGCCGGAGGCGCCTTCGCCAAGCTGCCAGCCCATGTGCAGCGCGGACCAGGGCACGTCCGGGCAGTCGCTGGCGGGCGTGCCGGGCTGCGCGCCGCGCGAAAAGGCGGGCGGCATGGCTGCGGATGGCGCGGCAGGGGCGGCAGGGGCGGCAGGGGCGGCAGGTGCGGGAGCGCGGAGATCGAATGGGTTGCCGGCGATGGCGAGCCAGGACAGGCGCGGCAGGCCGGCCAGCCAGTGCGGCAAATCGGTCAATTGATTGGCTGCGAGGCGCAGCAGTTCGAGCGTATAGCAGCCCGCCAGCGACGCGGGCAGGGTGCGCAGGCGGTTCCCCGCCAGCATCAGCTTCTGCAGCGGACGCAAACCGAGTTCCTCCGGCAGCGACTCCACTTGATTATCCGTCAACACCAGCCAGCGCAGCCGCGGCGGCAGCGCGCGCGCCGATACCGTGCGGATGCGGCACGATTTGAAGCCGATCATGGTCAGTTCGCTGCACGATCCCAGCACTTCCGGCAGATGCGTGAAGGGATTATTAGAGCAGAAAATAATCCTCAGCCGATGCAGCCTCGGCAGGTCATCCGGAAGCTCAACAAGTGCGTTATTGGAAAGGTCGAGTATTTCCAGCGAATCAGCCAGCGAATAAATCTCAGGTGGGAATTCCGTCAGACCGCAAGCCAGTTGCAAGCGCGTGATGCCGGCCAGCCGGCCAGCGCGAAGATCTTCTAAGGTGTGCATTGACGGAGTTTATCACTTGGTAAAAAACTCATGATTGAAAAGAAGGCAAGCCAAATAAAGGCGAAGGTTGTTGCTCTTCAACGCATCGTGCTATGCTAGGCGACCGTTTTTGGAAATTCTGGAAACAACAGAGCCCTTCCCCCACAACTTGATGTGCAATCCGCTAACCGGTCAGGCCGTGTCGCGGAAGGTTAGATTAACCCGCTAATTCCTCGCGAAGCGCGAAGAAAGGTGAGCAAAAATGATGCAACAACAGACGTCCACTTCCTACCTGTTTGGGGGGAATGCGCCGTACGTAGAGGAACTCTACGAAGCGTACCTCCAGAACCCAGGTTCCGTGCCAGATAACTGGCGCGCTTACTTCGACGCCATGCAGCACGTACCGGCTGTCGATGGTTCCACCAAGYCAGACGTCGTCCACTCGTCCGTAATCGCCTCCTTCGCCGAGCGCGCAAAGTCCGGTCCAATCCGCACCGTGGTCGCATCCGGCGACGCCGAAATGGGCCGCAAGCGCGTGGCCGCCACCCAGTTGATCGCAGCCTACCGCTACCTTGGCTCTCGCTGGGCAAACCTGGACCCGCTGCAGCGCCAGGAACGTCCGAACATCCAGGAACTGGAACCATCCTTCTACGGCTTCACCGATGCCGACCAGGACACCGTCTTCAACATCAGCAACACCTACTTTGGTCCAGAGACCGCGACCCTTCGCGACCTGACCAACTTCCTGAAAGACACCTACACCCGTTCGATCGGCGCGGAGTACATGTACATCTCCGACCCGGCCGAAAAGCGCTGGCTGCAGGAGCGCGTGGAATCGATCCGTTCCACCCCGAACTTCACCGCCGAAAAGAAAAAGCACATCCTGGAGCGTCTGACCGCCGCTGAAGGCCTGGAGCGCTACCTCCACACCAAATACGTCGGCCAGAAGCGCTTCTCGCTGGAAGGCGGCGAAACATTCATCGCTTCGCTGGACGAAGTGATCCAGCGCGCCGGCGAAAAGGGCGTGCAGGAAATCGTGATCGGCATGGCCCACCGCGGCCGTCTGAACGTGCTGGTGAACACCCTGGGCAAGGCGCCTAAGGACCTGTTCGAAGAATTCGAAGGCAAGCACGCCGACGACCTGCCGGCCGGCGACGTGAAATACCACCAGGGCTTCTCGTCCGACATCTCCACCGCAGGCGGCCCGGTCCACCTGTCGCTGGCGTTCAACCCGTCCCACCTGGAAATCGTCAACCCGGTGGTTGAAGGTTCCGTGAAGGCCCGTATGGACCGCCGCGGCGACGTCAAAGGCGCGCAAGTGCTGCCTATCCTGGTGCACGGCGATGCAGCATTCGCCGGCCAGGGCGTTGTGATGGAAACCCTGAACCTGGCGCAGACCCGCGGCTACGGCACCGGCGGCACTGTTCACATCGTGATCAACAACCAGATCGGCTTCACCACTTCCGATCCGCGCGATGCACGTTCCACCATCTACTGCTCCGACGTCGTGAAGATGATCGAAGCGCCGGTGCTGCACGTGAACGCCGACGATCCTGAAGCTGTAGTGCTGGCATCCCAGATCGCTCTGGACTACCGCCAGCAGTTCGGCAAGGACATCGTTGTCGACATCATCTGCTACCGCAAACTGGGCCACAACGAGCAGGACACCCCGGCGCTGACCCAGCCGCTGATGTACAAGAAGATCGCCAAGCACCCAGGCACCCGCAAGCTGTACGCGGACAAGCTGATCGCCCAGGGCGTGATCCCGGCCGATGGCGGCGACGCCATGGTGGCCGAATACCGCGCTGCGATGGACGCCGGCAAGCACACCGTCGATCCAGTGATCTCCAACTTCAAGAACAAGTACGCCGTTGATTGGCTGCCGTTCCTGAACCGCAAGTGGACCGACGCGGCCGATACCGCTGTTCCGCTGACCGAACTGAAGCGCCTGGCCACCCGTATCACCACCGTGCCGGAAGACTTCAAAGTCCACTCGCTGGTCGAGAAAGTGCTGGGCGACCGCGCCGCCATGGGCCGTGGTGAAGTGAACCTGGACTGGGGCATGGGCGAACACCTGGCCTACGCGTCCCTGGTGTCCTCCGGCTACGCTGTCCGCCTGACCGGCCAGGACGCGGGCCGCGGCACCTTCACCCACCGCCACGCCGTACTGCACGACCAGAACCGCGAACGTTGGGACGCCGGCACCTACATCCCACTGCAGAACATCGCTGAAGGCCAGGCGCCGTTCACCGTGATCGACTCCGTGCTGTCCGAAGAGGCAGTGCTGGGCTTCGAATACGGCTACTCGACCGCCGAGCCAAACACCCTGACCATCTGGGAAGGCCAGTTCGGCGACTTCGTCAACGGCGCCCAGGTTGTGATCGACCAGTTCATCAGCTCCGGCGAAGTGAAGTGGGGCCGCGCTTCCGGCCTGGTGCTGCTGCTGCCGCACGGCTACGAAGGCCAGGGTCCTGAGCACTCGTCCGCACGTCCAGAGCGCTTCCTGCAGCTGTGCGCTGACAACAATATGCAAGTTGTGCAGCCGAGTACCGCATCGCAGATCTTCCACGTGCTGCGTCGCCAGATGGTGCGCCAGTTCCGCAAGCCACTGGTCATCCTGAGCCCGAAATCGCTGCTGCGTAACAAGGACGCAGGTTCGGCACTGACCGAACTGGCCAAAGGCGCCTTCCAGACCGTGATCGGTGAAGTCGATGAGAAGATCGACGCCAAGAAGGTCAAGCGCGTGATCGCCTGCTCCGGCAAGGTGTATTACGACCTGGCCAATGCCCGCAAAACCCGCGGCCAAACCGATACGGCCATCATCCGTATCGAACAGCTGTATCCATTCCCGCACAAGGCCTTCGCTGCTGAACTGAAGAAGTTCCCGAACCTGGCCGAAGTGGTGTGGGCACAGGACGAGCCGCAGAACCAGGGTCCATGGTTCCAGATCCAGCACAACATCTTCGAGTCCATGGAATCGGGCCAGCGCCTGGCTTACGCCGGCCGTCCTGCTTCCGCATCGCCAGCTGTCGGTTACTACGACAAGCACTATGCACAGCAGAAGGATCTGCTGGAGACGGCATTCTCGAAGCTGAAGGGCTTCATTCTGACCAAGTAATCATGCGGGCGCGCCGCACCGCCAATCAGCGCGGGCGGCGCACACAAACAAAAAGACACGGAGTTAAATAAACATGGCACAAATCGAAGTTAAAGTTCCCCAACTGTCGGAATCCGTCGCTGAAGCGACCCTGCTGGCCTGGCACAAGAAAGTCGGCGAGGCAGTGACCCGCGACGAAAACATGATCGACATCGAAACCGACAAGGTTGTTCTGGAACTGCCGGCACCTGACAGCGGCGTCGTTGTTCAGATCATCAAGAACGACGGCGCCACCGTCGTTGCCGGCGAAGTGATCGCCATCATCGATACCGCTGCAACCGCGGGCGCTTCGGCTCCGGCCGCAACCGCTGCTGCGCCTGCTGCTGCACCAGCCGCTGCTCCTGCAGCCGCCGCACCAGCTGCTGGCGGCGCGAAGGGCGACGTGGCAATGCCTGCCGCCGCCAAGATCCTGTCCGAAGCCGGCATCGCCGCTTCCGACGTCGCCGGTTCCGGCCGCGATGGCCGCGTGACCAAGGGCGACGCCCTGGCTGCTGCCGCAGCACCGAAGCCAGCTGCTCCAGCTCCACTGGCGCCAGCCGCTCCTAAAGCATCGCTGCCGAAAGTTGGCGCACCTGCCGCTCCGGCAAACCTGGGCGACCGTCCGGAAGAGCGCGTGCCAATGAGCCGTCTGCGCGCACGTATCGCCGAGCGCCTGGTTGAGTCCCAGTCCACCAACGCCATCCTGACCACCTTCAACGAAGTGGACATGAAGCCGGTGATGGACCTGCGTAACAAGTACAAGGACAAGTTCGAGAAAGAACACGGCGTGAAGCTGGGCTTCATGTCCTTCTTCGTGAAGGCCGCGGTGCACGCACTGAAGAAGTACCCGATCCTGAACGCTTCGGTTGACGGCAACGACATCGTCTACCACGGCTACTTCGACATCGGTATCGCTGTGGGCTCCCCACGCGGCCTGGTGGTGCCGATCCTGCGCAACGCCGACCAGATGTCCATCGCTGAAATCGAGAAGAAGATCGGCGAATTCGGCGCCAAGGCGAAAGAAGGCAAGCTGACCCTGGAAGACCTGACCGGCGGTACCTTCTCC
>NZ_JBFRDW010000307.1:0-6853 GCF_052113985.1 Pseudoduganella sp. RAF53_2
GCCGACGAGGCCATTCGGACACCGTCGCCTGCCGCGCCGGCCGACGAGGCCATTCGGACACCGTCGCCTGCCGCGCCGGAAGCGCCGGCAACGGCACCCACGCCGCCAGCGCGGCAGCCCCAACCTCAAGCCCAAGCTCAAGCTCAACCCGCATCGCGCGAGCCCCTGGTGGCCCGCGCGATGCCACCGGTCACGGCACCAGCAACTGAGTCAGGCGCACCAGCCGAGAGCGCTGCCGAGCCGGCCGGAGCATACGCTATGCCGCTGCCAACGCCCCCAGCCGCTGGCGTCGATGCAACCACGCATGCGCAGGCGCCGCGCCGCGAACGTCCACAAGCCCCGCCAAGCGAACCTCCGGCCTGGTTGCTGGCCGCCAGGCGCTGCCTGTTTGAAGGCAATCTGGTCGCCAAGATCGGCCTGCTGATCCTGTTCATTGGCGTCAGCTTCCTGCTCAAATACGCTGCCGCCCGCGTGACGGTGCCGATCGAGCTGCGGCTTGCGGGCATTGTGCTGGTCGATCTGGCCGCACTCGCCTGGGCCTGGCGCATCCGCAACAGCAACGCGGCAGTCAGCCTGCCACTGCAAGGCACGTGTATGGCCGTGCTGATGCTGGTGAGCTTCGGCGCCTTCCGCTTGTACCACCTGATCCCCGGCGGGATGACTTTCGCGCTGCTGTTCCTGCTTACGCTTGGCACCTGCATGCTGGCGGTACTGCAGAACGCGCAGTGGCTGGCCATCTTCGGCATTGCCGGTGGCTTCGCCGCACCGATTTTGGCATCGACGGGCAGCGGCAGTCACATAGCCCTATTCAGCTATTACGCCCTGCTGAATGCCGGCGTGTTTGCAATCGCGCTGAAGCGTTCGTGGCGCGCACTGAATTTGCTGGGCTTCGCATTCACCTTCGCCATTGGCACTGCCTGGGGCGTGCTGCGCTACCAGCCGGAAAACTATCAGTCGGCRCAAGCCTTCCTGATTCTGTTCTTCCTGTACTACGTCGGCATCGCCGTCGCCTATGCGCGCCTGCAAGCACCTCAGTTGAAGAACTATGTCGACGGCACGCTGGTCTTCGGTACGCCAATGCTGGCGGCCAGTTTGCAGTTCCCGCTGGTGAAAGGCATGGCATTCGGCATGGCTTTTTCTGCCTTGGCGCTTGGCCTGTTCTACGGCGCATTGGCGATGGTGCTGGCGCGCCGGCGCGCGGTGTTCGGCATGCTGGTTGACGCTTTCATCGCACTGGCCGTCGTATTTGGCACGCTCGCAATTCCATTTGCGCTTGATGGCCGCTGGACGTCCGCCGCCTGGGCGCTGGAAGGCGCGGGCATCGTGTGGATCGGCCTGCGCCAGCGCCAGCCGCTCGCCTGGGGCTTCGGCCTGCTGGTGCAGCTGGGAGCGTGGGTCAGTTTCATCGGCAGCGTGTCCGGCATCGACAAGGAAGCGGCGCTGCATTCCAATTTGTGGCTGGGCTTCCTGCTGCTGGCGGCAAGTGCCTTCCTGATGGCGACGCGCTTCCGCGCTCAGCGCAGCGATGGTCCGAACGCGCTTGGCCTTCTGGGCACGATCTTCCTCGCCGGCGCCGCTGTATGGCTTGTAGGCGGGTTCTGGACGGAGATCCTGCTGCGCACGCAGGGCAACGCGCAAGCCAATCTGCTCGTGGCCAGCGCCCTTGTGAGCGCCATGCTGTTGGCCTTTATCGCACGCCGCATGGCATGGGCGCTGGCGGGCTGGCTTGCAATGGCGGTCGAGCTGCTGGCTGGCGCCGTGCTGCTTGCGCTGATGCTGCAGCAATGGGCCCTGGCGCCAGTGTCCACCGACCTGTTTGCGACGCCCTTCCTCGGCGGCCTGATGATCCTGGCTGGTGGCGCCTTCACCGCCTGGGCCATGTTCCGTCATGGCGATGCGCCGCAGCAGAAGCTGTCGCATGTGATTCTGGGCTGGTCCATGCTGTGGTGGCTGGCGATGGTGGCGCCGACCTTGTCCAACTGGCTGCTGGCGCATTACGAAAACTGGTCTGGCATGGCGGCGCGCGCTGAACTGCAATGGCCCGCCTATTGCCTGCTGATTGCGGCAACAACGCCGCTGTGGCTCTCGCTGGCGCGGCGACTCACCTGGCCAGCACTGCGCTGGACAGCACTGCCCGCATGGGCTCTCTTCGCCCTGACCAGCGTGGGCATGCTCGCGATGCTGCACTTCACCGGCATGCCATCGCGCGAATTCTGGCTGGCCTTCGCCGCGCTGTGGTTGCTGTCCGAATGGCTGATGCGCGTCTGGTCGCCGATCAGAGATGTGCAAATGCGCATCCTGCACACGCTGCGCTCGGCCGGCCCGTGGCTGATGATCTGGCCCGTTGCCGCGTACTGGATTGCGCGCGGCCTGCAAGGTTCGCATGCCGATCCGTCCTGGGCGCGCTTCCTGCCATTGTGGCTGATGATGGGCGTGCTGGCGTGGACCATGCACCGCGTGCGCACCGATGCCTGGCCCGTGCGCCCTGTGGCGCAGTGGTATCGCACGGTCCTGCTGCCGCTGGGATGCGCATGGTCGCTGCTGCTGGTAGCGGCATGGAATCTGTCGCAGGATGGCGCAATGGCGCCGCTGCCATACATCCCGCTTGCCAATCCGCTCGACCTGACCAGCATCTTCGCCATGCTGCTGGCCATTGGTTGCTACCGCCAGCTGCAAAACGAGTTGACGCACGCACGGCAACCGTTGTTCATCGCCGCTGCGCTGGCCGCGTACGCCTGGTTCAATCTCGCCCTGCTGCGTACCGTCTCGCACTATCTCGATGTGCCATATGAGTTCGAGCGCCTGTTCGCTTCGCAGTTTGTACAGGCCATGTTCTCGCTGGTGTGGAGCGTGACCGCGCTGATATTGATGCGCTATGCGGCGCGCAAGCAGGAGCGCAATATCTGGCTGGCAGGCGCCGTCTTGCTTGGCGTTGTGGTGCTCAAGCTTTTCCTCGTCGACTTGTCGAACGTGGGCGGCGTTGAGCGCATCGTGTCCTTCCTTGGCGTCGGCGCGCTGATGGTCGGCATCGGCTACATTGCGCCCTACCCGTCCGGCAAAGGCGGGCAAGCGCAGCAGGAGGCAGCATGAGCGCTCTTCTGCTCGCTGCAGCCCTGGCCAGCGCGGCCAGCGATACGCCGCAAGACTACAGTCATCTGATCCCGCTGACCATCAGCGGCAAGCAGAGCGTGGTGCAGTTGCAGCTGCCGCGCGCGGTGTACCTGAATGCGCGCTCCCCTGATCTGCGTGACCTGCGTGTGTTTGACGCGCGCGGCATCATTCAGCCATTCGCGCTGCGCCAGCCCGAAGGCGATGCGCAAACCAGCCACCGCAGCCTGGCCGTACGTATCTTTCCGCTGATGGCAGACAGTGCCGATAACGCACTGGCAGGCCTGGAGGTCAGCACCGGCACCGACGGCCGCGTGCTGTCCGTGCGCTTGCCCGCTGCGCAGGATGCAGCCAGGCCGCGGCAACAACTGGCCGCGCTGGTACTGGACCTGCGCCGCGATGGCGAAAGCGAACCACCACAGGTCGATGCACTGCGCTTTCAGCTGCCAGCGGGACGCAGCAATTACACAGGCCAGATCTGGCTGGAATCCAGCACCGACCTGAAAAACTGGGACACGGTGGGCGTCGCGGAACTGAGCTGGCTCGCCAACATGAGCGATGAGACGCTGGCCAACGACCGCCTTGAATTCGCGCCGCGCTCAATGCGCTACGCGCGCCTGCGCTGGCGCAGCGGCGAGCCCCTGCAGTTCGCAGCGGTGACCGCCGAATCGCCCGTTCGCGACGAAGCGCTGCCAATGGAATCCGTGCAACTGCCCGCGCAGCCGGGACGTGAAGCACGCGATCTCCAATACACCAAGCCGCCGGGCATTCCCGCCACGCGCGCTGGACTGCAATTCGACAGCGGCAATGTCGTGCTGCCTGCAACGCTGGGCCGCTATAACGCGCAGCGTCAGGGCCGCAATTATTTCGAGCCCGCGCTGCGTACGACCTTCTACCGGCTGGAGCGCGACGGCAAGCCCCACGTGTCGGCCGACATTGCCGTGCCATCGTATCTGGGCGATCGCTGGGTACTGCGTTTCGATCAGCCACCCGCGATGCAGCCTATGCTGCGCTTAAGCTGGCAACCGGCTACGCTGGTCTTTGTCGCCGGTGGCACTGCGCCTTACACCTTGGCAGTGGGACGCGACAAGGCGAATTCCGCCGCGCGCGCCATCGGCGATGTGGCGCCGGGATTTTCGTCCGCCGAATTGCGCGCACTGGAGCAGGCGCGTGCCGGCGACGTGCAACTGCAAACCGACGCGCTGGCCAATGCCGCCAAGCGCGCCAGCGCCGACGCCGCCAGCGCACAGCAACGCTTGATCCTGTTGTGGGGCGTGCTGCTTGCAGGCGTTGCCGTTGTGGCATGGATGGTGTGGCGCTTGCTGCGCCAGGCGAGCAATCCGACCTGAATGCCTTTAGAATGGACGCATGCGTATTCTTCCCTTGCTCGCCATGTGCGTCACCCTGTGCGCCGCCGCCCAGGAACCTAAACAGATCTACCAGATGACGCCCGCCGAAGCGGGTAGCTTCATCAGCAGCGTCCACGATAGCCAGCCGGATCTGCGCAAGCGCATCGCAGCTATCGCGCGCCGCAATATCGGCCAGCCCTACAAGTTGAATCTATTGGGCGAATATCCCTATGAGCTGCATGACAGCTTGCCAATGTTCAGCCTTGGGCAAAGCGATTGCACGGTCTTCATCGAGCACACTTATGCGATGGCTCTGAGCGAATCGTGGGAAGAGTTCTTCTGGATGCTGCAACGCATACGCTACAAGGACGGCGTGGTTGGCGTGGCCACGCGCAATCACTACACGGAAGTGGATTGGAATATCAACAACCGCTGGCTGCTCACTGACGTCAGTGCATCGTTACCCGGCGCTGCCTACTACRACCTGACCGTGGACCGCGCGCAGTTTTTGAAAACGCATCACAACACCGAGAGCAGCATTCCGGTACAGCACACGCGCGAGGCTTACGTACCGGTGGAAAATGCCAGGCAGGCATTCCAGCAGATGAATGAGGGTGACATGGTCAACGTCATCTCGATCCGCAACGGCGAGCATATGGTGACCCATGTTGGCCTGGTGGTGCAGGACGCGCATGGCCATCGCCGCTTCCTGCATTCATCTGCACCCGCCGTACGCGAGGAGGAATTCGAAGACTTCATCGCCCGCACGCAAGCACGCAAAAGCGGCCTGCAGCTGGCGGGCTTCAAGTTCCTGCGTCTGAATGAGGTGGTTGAAGTGCCGCCGGCGGCGCCGCAACCGCGGCCGCAACGGCAGCACGCTGCTGCGCCTTAAGGCGTGTGCAGCTCCATCATCGCCTTGGTGAAATCGCCGGTGACGGCAGTAGGGATGATGCGCAGGGATTTTTCGATCGCTTCTTCGATCAGCAGCTGTTCTTCGCGGCGCGGACGATGCAGTACGAAATCCGCCACCGGCTGGTTCAGATTCAGTGTGCGCGGATGGCCGATGCCGATGCGCAGCCGCCAGTAGTCCTGGGTGCCGAGTGCCGAGGTGATGTCCTTCAGGCCATTGTGGCCGCCGCTGGAGCCGCCTTTTTTCAGCTTGGCCACACCCGGCGCCAGATCAAGTTCGTCATGCACGACGAGCACTTCGTCCGGCTGGATTTTGTAGAAGCGCGCGATAGCACCGACCGACTGGCCGGAACGGTTCATATAGGTTTGCGGCTCCAGCAGCCAAAGCTGGTTGCCGCCGATGATCGTCTTCGCCACCATCGCGTTGAAGCCGGACTCGCGCTGCAGGCGCGCATTCGGCAGCGAATTGGCCAGGTTGTCCACCAGCCAGAAGCCGGCGTTGTGGCGGGTTTGTTCGTAGTCGGGTCCGGGGTTGCCGAGGCCGACGATCAGACGAATAGGCATGGCTATGCTAACGCTTGGCAAAAGCGCAGATTATACCCGCCGGGCGCATGCGATTAAGGCTTCACGCGGGGCGTATCGAAATTCCAGGTATCGCGCACGTAGAGCCATTTGCCATTGACCTTGTGCGAGACGGACAGGAATTTCCCCGCATCGACCTGCTTGCCATCCTTGTCCTTGACGGTGAAGTGGCCGGCTGCCCAGCCCGTGCCGTCATTGGCGCCACCATCTTTTTCTCCGCTAAAGCTCATTGTGATGCCGGCTTTGGCGGAATCGGCAACATCCTTGGCCCAGTACGCGCGGATCGCGGCCTTGCCACGTACGGCTGCGGAACCAGGCGGCATCAGCACGGCATTCTCGTCGTACAGATTGGCCAAAGCATCCGCATCACCGGCCGTGTAGGCCTTGAGGAAGGCCTGATCTATCGCGTGCACAGCCGCCACATCCGCCTTCTGATCCGCCGTGGCCAGCCCCGCCATCCCGGCCAGGACGGCGACAATACCCACTACCCGAAAGCTCTTGTTCATGACGGCCTCCTTCTGAGTTGATCTACTCAGCATAGCCGCATTCGGGCAGTTAGCCAGCTTTCCTCAAGCTTTCGCGGGCACGCGGGCGGAGCCCCAGCGGTCACCGGATTTGCGGATGTAGTGGTCGAACACATAGCCCCATGGGACCACGAGCGGAATGATCACGACGAAGGCAACCTGGAAAGCGTAATGGGCTAGGTGCTCGTCCATGGTGCCGTTGAGGTAGCGCGGCAAGGCTTCGTTGAACAGCCAGATCAGCTTCCAGGTTATTTCCCAGAACAGCACCGGCAGCATTTGCAGCGGATAGCGCAGGCCCAGCAACGCCATCAGCGAGAAGCCTGCCAGCATGCAGACGACGACGCCTTCGTTCAGCTCCCACGCCACATGGCGGTTCAGCAC
>NZ_JBFRDW010000308.1:0-6833 GCF_052113985.1 Pseudoduganella sp. RAF53_2
CAATATTGCTGAAAACCTGGCCCGCCTGGCCCTGCCCTGCTCCATGATTACCGCCCTCGGCGACGATTCGTCCGGCCGCGCCCTGCGCTCGCAGGCCGAGGAATCGGGCATCGACATGGCAGGCACCCTGCAGCTGAACGGCATGGGCAGCGGCACCTACACCGCCGTCCTGGATGCGCGCGGCGAGCTGGTGGTCGCGCTGGCCGACATGGCGCTGTACGACATGCTGACGCCGGCCGTGCTGTCCTCTCGCCAGCCGCTGCGCAATGCTGCCGCCATGGTGGTGGCCGACTTGAACCTGCCGCACGATTCCATCGCCCTGCTGCTGGCCGAGGCGCGCGAGAGCGGCGTGCCGCTGGTGATCGTGGCGGTATCGCAGCCAAAGATGGCGCGCCTGCCGCGCGACTTGCGTGGCCTGAAGCTCTTAATATTGAACCGCGGCGAACTGGAAACGCGTGTGGGCCGTTCGCTGCCGACCGAAGCCGATGTGCAGGAAGCCTGCCGCGAAGTGCGTGCCGATGGTGCTGAAGACGTGATCGTCACCTGCGGCGCGCAAGGCGTCTACCACACCATGCCGGAAGGCCTGCACTGGCTGGCGGCGCACGATGCAAAAGTGGTGGACGTCACCGGCGCCGGTGATGCCTTCTCGGCCGCCGTCTGCTGGTCGCTGGTACAGGAATCGAGCGATCTGCACCTGGCCTGCGAACGCGGCCTGCTGGCAGCGGCGCTCACGCTGGAAAGCCCGCATACCGTATCGCCCGCGCTGTCCGCTGAAAAGCTGGGCGCGCACACTCCTCTCGAAAGGGACTGAATCATGCAGCAATATCTCTCCTTCTCTCCCGAAGTCGCCAATGCGCGCGCAGCCGGCAAGCCAGTTGTGGCGCTGGAATCGACCATCATCTCKCACGGCATGCCGTATCCGCAGAATGTGCAGACCGCGCGCGAAGTCGAACAGATCGTGCGCGACCACGGCGCCGTGCCGGCCACCATCGCCATCATCGGCGGCAAGATCTGCATCGGCCTGACCGACGAACAGCTTGAGTTGCTGGGTAATTCGCCGGATGCGCTGAAGGTGAGCCGCCGCGACCTGGCCTATGTGCTGTCCCAGTTCAAGCTGGGCGCCACCACCGTGGCCGCCACCATGATCTGCGCGCAGCTGGCGGGCATCCACGTGTTCGTCACCGGCGGTATCGGCGGCGTGCACCGCGGCGCGGAAACCAGCATGGATATTTCGGCCGACCTGCAGGAACTGGCCCAGACCAATGTGGCCGTGGTGTGTGCGGGTGTGAAGTCCATCCTCGATATCGGCCTTACACTGGAATATCTGGAAACGCAGGGCGTGCCGGTCGTCAGCGTGGGGCAGCAAGGCTTCCCCGCTTTCTTCACGCGCGAGAGCGGCTTCAATGCAGACTTCCAGCTGGACAGCGCCGCCGACCAGGCAGCCTTCCTGCGCACCAAATGGCAGCTGGGCTTGAAAGGCGGCGCGGTGATTGCCGCGCCGGTGCCGCAAGCCGATGCCATGCCGAAGGAGGAAATCGACCGCATCACCGTGCAGGCCTTGCAGGAAGCGGAAGAAAACGGCATCACCGGCAAGAAAGTGACGCCTTTCCTGCTGGCGCGCATCAAGGCCCTGACCGAAGGCCGTAGCCTGATGACGAATATCGCGCTTGTCAAAAACAATGCGCGTGTGGGCGCCGAACTGGCACGTGCCCTGATTAGCTGATCAAACCTATGTCGATCGATCTCAAACAGCTCCGATACTTCCTCGCCGTCGCTGAAGAGAAAAGCTTCAGCCGCGCCGCCGAACGCCTGCATATTTCGCAACCGCCGCTCAGCCAGCAGATCATGAAGCTGGAGGCGGAACTGGGCGTGAAACTGTTTGCGCGCACTACCCGCACCTTCGAACTGACGGTGGCAGGCAAGGCGCTGATGCAGGAGGCCTCCGAGCTGCTGGGCAAGATGCGCATGACGATTGACACCGTGCGCCAGATCGACCGCGGCGAAGTGGGCCGCCTGCGCGTGGGCATCGTGGGCTCCGCGATGTGGGGACCGATTCCCAGCATGCTCGAAGAATTCCAGAGCAAATACCCGCGCGTGACCTGGACCATCCATGAACTCGGCCCCACCGTGCAGTACGACGCCCTGCGTGCCAAGCAGATCGATGTGGGCTTCTGGCGCGAACCGAAGCTGGAAGAGGATGAACTGAAGCGCGACAATATGCGCCAGGAGCTGTGCTTCCGCGAGAATATCTGCGTGGCGGTCAATGAGCATCATCCGCTGGCCAAACAGGAATCGATCGAGCTGAAAGACATCGCCGACGAGCCGATGCTGACCCTGGCGCTGGATAAATCGTCCTTCCCGCGCTACCTGATCCAGTGCTGCGTGAAGGCCGGCTTCCAGCCCACCATCTTCCAGGAAGCGAATGAACCGCAAACCCTGCTGGCCATGGTCGGTGCAGGCCTGGGCGTGACGCTGATGCCGGAAACGACCAGCCGCATCGGCTGGCCAGGCGTGGTCTTCCTGCCGCTGCGCAATCCACCGTCGGCCAACCTCTACATCACCTACACCACGCTGGACGACGCGCCCGTGGTGCGCGCCTTCCTCAACATCCTGCGCCCGCCAGCCCGCGATTAATGCGTCGCGCCGCCGGCGGCGGCAATGTCCGCATCAGTCGCGAGCGCCGCGCGTACGGCGACGCGCAGGCCTTCGATCATGCTGTTCAGCGACATGCTGGCCGCACCGGGATGCGCTGCCGCCTGCTCCGGCAGGTATGGGATATGGATGAAGCCTGCTTTCACGTCCTTGCGTCCGGCCAGYGCGTGCATCAAGCCATAGAACACGTGGTTGCACACGAAGGTGCCAGCCGTCTGCGAAACTGAAGCAGGCAGCCCCGCCGCGCGCAGCTCGCGCACGATGGCCTTGATCGGCAGCGTGGAAAAGTAAGCTGCCGGGCCGTCCGCTACGATGGGCTGATCGACCAGCTGCTGCTGGCGGTTGTCCTTGATTGGCGCATCGTCGACGTTGATGGCAACGCGCTCGATGCTCATGTCCACGCGGCCGCCCGCCTGGCCGACAGCGATCACCAGCACGGGATGCACTTCAGCGATGGCGGCGCGCATGGTATCGATGGCCGCACCGAACACGCAGGGGAGCTGGCGGATCTGTACCGCGAAGTCCTTCTCGCGCCAGCCTTCCAGCGCGCGCACGGCTTCCCAGGCGGGGTTGATCGTCTCTTTGTTGAACGGCTCAAAGCCGGTAAGCAATACGGTCTTCATGACTTCATCAGGAAATACAACAGGAAGATATTCACCAGCAGCAGCGCCAGCGCGGTCGGGATTTGCGCCTTGATGACGGCATGGCGGTCCGGCAGGTCGAGCAGTGCGGTGGGAATGATATTAAAGTTCGCGGCCATGGGTGTCATCAGCGTACCGCAGTAGGCGCTGAACATGCCGATGGCAGCCATCACGGCGGGATTGGCGCCGAACTGGTGCACCAGCACCGGAATGCCAACGCCGCCCGCCATCACAGGGAAAGCGGCAAAGCCATTACCCATCACGATGGTGAACAGGGCCAGGCCGATGCAGTACACGGCCACCGCAACGAACGGTGATTCCAGTCCGATATACGAGGTGGTAATGTGGGCGACCGCCTTGCCGACGCCCGCCTCCGTGAACAGCAGGCCAAGCACCGCCAGCATATGCGGCAGCACGAGCGCCCAGCTCATTGCATCCACCAGGCGGCGCGACTCGCGGCCGGCCTGTAGCGGCGAGGCGCGCGTCAGCCAGCAAGCCACGGCGACGGCGACGATTGCCGCGCAGCCTAAAGAGGCCAGCGTCAGATTCTTCTGGTCGAGCAGAAAAGCGCCATCGATCTGCACGCCTTTCAGCAGCGTGGAGCCGATCATGGTCACGGCCGGGATGATCAATGCGGGCAGAATCAGCTTGCCGCCGAGGCGCGCTGCGCTGGCGCGGCGCTGATCCTCCGGCAGCGTGTCCGGCTTGCCGCTGCGGACGCCGCCAAAGCCGGCCAGCAGCGCCATCACCACCATCATGGCGCCCGCAACCACGGGCGGCAGCAGGTCGCCGGCAATGTAGATGATCGCGTACAGCGCCCAGAACAGCGACGTGGTCCAGCGGCGCGGATTCGTGCGGTCCATGGCGGACATCACCGACACCAGCGCCAGCATCACGCCGAGCAGCCAGTAGAAGTATTCGACGCGAATAATCATCGCGGCCTCGCGAGGTAAGCGTCCAGCCGGTGCAAGCGCCAGGCGTGGATGATGAAGGCGCTGATCGCCGTCRGAATGCCCCACATCGCCATGCGCAGCGGATCGACTTCAATGCCCTCGGCGCGCAGAATGGTCTGCATCAGCACGATGGCGCCAAAAGCCACGAAGATGTCTTCACCGAAGAACAGGCCGACATTGTCCGTGGCCGCCGCCATGGCGCGCACGCGGAAGCGCTGCTCTTCCGTCAGATCCGGGTGGCGCTGCTCGGCCGCCCCCTCCGCCATCGGCGCGACCAGCGGCCGCACCATCGACGGGTGTCCACCCAGCGAGGTCAGTCCCAGCGCGGCGCTCAATTCGCGGATGGCGAGGTAGACGATCAGCAGGCGCCCCGCTGTCGCCGAGCGCACCTTCGAGATCGCAGACTGCGCATACTCGCGCAAGCCGAAGCGCTCCAGCAGTCCGATTGCCGCCAGCGGCAGCAAATAGATCATGGGCAGGTTGCGGGTCTTGACGAAGGCCGTGCCGAGCGAAGCAAGCAGGTGGTCGATGGGCATGAAGGCCGCAAAACCGGTCGTAAAGCAGGCGGCAGCGACAACCAGGACGGGATGAAGGCGCAGCAGGAAACCGAGAACGATCACGGCGACGCCAAGTAAGGGCCAGAGATTTGGGTGCATCTGCTTATATTACAACCGGATGAAACTAGTGGCAGGCACTTTGTGCCTGCCACTGGGGTTACGCCTTGGGTTAAAAAAAACGCCCGCGATCTGGCGAGCGTTTTTTTCAGGACCGGTCAGGCGATCAGAAGTTTGCCTTCAGCTGCACACCGTAGGTGCGCGGCTCGTTCACGATACCAGTCAGGTTGTTGAAGTCGATCGCGCCCAGGGCCTGGATGCGGTTGGTGATGTTACGGCCGTAAGCTGCCAGCTCGTACTTACCATCCTGCCACTTGTAGCCCACGCGCAGGCCGCCTTCCAGCAGGGRCTTCGCCTTGTACTCGGCTGCTTCGTACAGGAAGAAGTTGTAGCTGGTGCGGTATGCCCAGTCGGTGTAGGCGTAGAACTCGCCGTTGCCCATCGGGGTGCTGTAGCGCAGGGTGGCGTTATGCTGCCACTTCGGTGCACGCGGCAGCGGATTGCCGTCGATCAGAGCCACCGTGGTGCCCTGCAGGACCTTGGTCGGGTCCAGCACGGTGCAGCCGCCGCCGCAAGGCTGCGCGAACAGCGTCGGGTCTTCGATCTTGGTGTAGTTGTAGCTGGAGCCGAAGGTGAAGTTCCAGCTTTCGGTGATGTTGGCCTGGAAGTCCAGTTCCACACCCTGGCCGATGACCTTGTCGGCGTTGATCAGCTGGTTCTGGTTGATGGTGCCGGAACCCGCGGTCAACTGCTTGTCCTTGACGCGATAGTGGAAGACGGTTGCGGACACGCGCGCACGTCGGTTCCACAGGTCCTCTTTCACACCGGCTTCATACGACAGCACCTTTTCGGCGGCGGCTTGCGACGGCACCGAGGTCAGGTCGAACAGGCGGCCCTGCATGGACGGCGCACGGTAGCCGGTTGCGATACGCGCAAACAGGTTGGTGTCCGGGTTCAGGGTGTAGGTGCCGCTCAGGTCACCGCTGACGTTGTTGGAAGTATCATGCAGCGGCAGGTAGGAAGAGCCGTTGGTCTGAATACGGCGTGCCACGAAGTCCTTCTTATCGTTGGTGTAGCGGATACCGCCGCGCAGCTTCAGCTTGTCGGAGACAGTGTAGTTCACGGTACCGAAGGCCGCCCACGAACGCGCATCCTGCACCTGGGTCGAGTAATCCTTGTTCTGCGGATTGCCCGGAGTCAGGGAGTCAAATGAGATCGAGTCGATCTGGATATGTTCCTTGAAGTAGAACAGACCGGCGATCCACTGCAGCGGCCCCTTGTAGTTGGACTCGGCGCGGAACTCCTGGCTCCACTGGTTGTGGTCCGGGATCAGGTCGGCGGTTTCAACCACGAACGGGATGAAGCCTGGACCCATTGGCGGAGCGTAGACCGCGCCATAGCCGCCATCGACGTCGCCGCGGCTGTAGAACTTCAGGGACTCATAGCCGGTGATCGAGTGCAGGGTGTAGTCACCCACGTTCCACTTCAGGCGCATATTGGCGCCGGTGTTGGTCAGGTGCTGGCTGTTGCCGCCGTCGGTCGGGTAGGAACCGTAGTCGAAATCGTCGACCAGGTCATTGGTGCCCTTCTTCAGGATGTTGGCGCGAAACAGGGTCGCGTTGCCGTCCATATTGCGGCCGTGGACGTTGAACAGCGCGCTGAAGTCGGCATTCGGCTTGACCAGGAACTGGAAGCGGGCTGCGTTATCCTTGTAGCCTTCGAAGTCGGTAGTGATGGCGTTCGGACGCGGATTGTGCACGCGGTCGTCACGGTGCTGGGATTGCACCGACAGGCGCATCGCCACGGTGTCGTCCATCGGGAAGTTGATGGCGCCTTCGTAGTTGCGCACGCCATCCTTGCCGGCGCCGATGTTGAAGTAGCCATCGGTCTTGCCGAAGGTCGGCTTGGCGGAGTCGAACTTGATCACACCGGCCGGCGAGTTACGGCCGAACAGGGTACCTTGCGGGCCACGC
>NZ_JBFRDW010000309.1:0-6829 GCF_052113985.1 Pseudoduganella sp. RAF53_2
ATCCATGATGGCCTCCTTTGGTGATCAGCATGCGCTGACCTTTCAGCTTATGCCGCTGCGAGGTAAATAAATACACACTTTGTCACGCACAAGGACTGGCGTTTATTTGTTTTGTTTTCGCTCAGATGACTGACGGCGGCGGTCGTCCATCCCGGCTTCGTCCACGTCGGCCGAGGTGGAGCGGGAGCGCCTGTATTCCAGGGCAGTGGCGTCTTCGGGCAGTTTCGGGCCGGTGTAGATGACGGCCACGTCGGCCAGGGCGCTGGCGCGGTCCTGGCCGAAACCGGAGAGTGAGGTCAGGCGCAGGTGGCGGCTTGTCACTGGCTGATCGAACAGCACGCGCTGCGGGTCGAAGGTCGAACCCAGGCTGGCGCGCTTGATGTCGCGCCATTGCTGGCCGTCGTCGCTGGTCTGGATCAGCCATTCGCGGACGTCGCCTTCGTGGTCGCGGTGGTTCTGGCGCGGCATCAATACCAGGCCGCTGAATGGCACTGGATTCGGGAACGCAATGGTCAACTCGGGCTGAGGACGCGGCGTGTCGCCTTTCCGGGCCAGGAGCGCATACGTATTCGGGTCACCGTCGATGGCGTTGGCGGCATCCGGCCAGCCGCTGGCTTGGGCGCCGAGCTTTTTCATGATGCGCGTGTCGAACAGCGCGGCGCGGAACTCGGCGGGATTGATTTCCGTCGCGGGCTGGAAAGCATCGCTGGCCATGTAATCGAGCACGGACTTGCGCAGCTGGCGCGCCACGACGCGTTCGGCGAGACGATTTTCAAGATCGGCCGTGGTCACCATCAGCTTGCCCTTGCCGACGCGCGCTTCGAACAGCATGCCGAGCTTGTAGTTACGGTTCCAGTCGTCGATAGGCTGGACGATGGGCTGCAGGCCGCGCGGCAGCCGGTCCAGATTCATGGCACGGGCACCGGTCACCAGTTCCGTCCACTGCCAGTTGAAGTGGGAATCGGTCGGGAAGCCCGCCAATGCCGGGTGTTTGCGGTCGATCCACAGACCGAGCATACGGCTCCAGCCGGGATTCATCAGACGATTCCAGAATACCGGCACGTCGGCCAGCGGCGGCGAAGTCCAGTCCAGATCCGCTTTGTGCGGCATGTACAGCACAGTGCCGCCGGCGGACAGGCGCTGCTCGGCTTCATCCCAGGAATGCGTGACCAGCACTTGCGGCGCAGGTTCGGTGGCGACCTCGGATGGATAGAGCCAGAAGTTCCAGTCATTCGCGACGCGAGTTCCTTCCAGCCCGACCACCAGCTTGTACTGCGCCGACGCCGGYAGCGCGGACAGCGGCGCGTTGATGCGGCCAAGCGGCATGCGTCCAATAGCGATATCGGTGGCAGCAAGTGTGCCGGAGGCGACCGCCCTGCCCCGCGCATCCAGCACGCGCCAATAAGGGCGAGCCGCCGTGAGCGCCGCGCGGCCGAAGTGCGCGATGTCGACCGGCACGTCCAGCGTATCGCGCGTAGTGAATGAAGGCCGGGTCAAGCGCGCAAGCGGCACCGTCTGGCTGTTAAAGCGCGTGAACTCCTCGGCGCTTGCATAGCCCTTGGGCTCCCAGAACGTATCAAGAATGCCGACCAGCGCTGTGCCCTGGCCAAGGTAATCGTGCAGATCCAGTAGCTGATAGCCGCTCAAGCCGCGCGTGCGCAGGATGGCCTCGATCTCCTCCTTATAGCAGAGGAACTGGTAGCGGCCAGACGCCAGCGCGAAATCCTTGTTCTTCTCCAGCACGCCGTGAGCGGCCGCCGAATCGCGGAAGATTTCGTAATTCCCCGGCCGCAGATAGCCAGTGAATTTGTCGATCACGCTGAAATCGGGATAGGCAATCCACTGCCCTGTCTCATGCGACAACACGGGCACCGAGATGCCCTCCAGCGAAGCCGAATAATCGCGGCCAAACCAGCCGGTCTTGTTGCGCAGCGGTTTAGGGCCGATGCGCTGAATCGCCAGATAGTCGGTGCCCTTATCCACCTCCGGCACGGATGGCTCGGTGTGGCCGGTGCCGTTCGTGTACAGGCGGCGCGGGTCAATTTCACGGTAATGCGCGATCCATTTGTCGAACACCGCCTTCCAATTGCCGGAAGGTTCGTTGCTTGGGCTGAAGAGCAGGAAGGACGGGTGATTGCCGTAAGCGCGGATCATGCGCTCCGTCTCTTCATACAGCATGTCTTCGTTCGGCGAGCCGGGCGCGAAGGTATTCCACATGCCGGGCTCCGGCTGCAAGTAGATGCCCACTTCGTCCGCCGCCTGGAATGCGGCTTCCGGCGGCGTGAAAGAATGGAAGCGCATATGGTTGATGCCCCATTCCTTATTGATGCGGAAAATCTTCTTCCAGTAAGCCACATCGGTTGGCGGGTAGCCGGTCAGCGGGAAATCGCCGCCGTGGTGAGTGCCGCGGAAGAAGGCCGGCACGCCATTGACCAGAATATCCGTGCCGGACGTCTTGATCTGGACGAAGCCGAAGGACAGTTCGCGCGCGTCATCCGCACCAGCGCCGCGCAGGCGAAGCGACAGTTTCTGCAGCGCCGGCGACCATTCGTCCCAAGTCCTGGCGTTCCTCGGATACTGCACGCGGAATTCCGCAGCGCCGCCCTGCTCCGTCCAGTGCACCGGCACGCGCTTGCCGTTCGCCGTGATGGCCCCGCTGCCGGCGTGGCCCGACGTATTGGAAATGCGAACGCGCACCAGGGCCGAGCGATCGGCCACGTTCGGATAAACCTGCGCGTCATCGATATAGACTGGCGTGGTTGCGCGCAGCGCCACTTTGCCGACAATGCCGTTCCAGCTCATGCCCAGCGAATCGGACACGCTATGCGAATCGGGCCGGTATTTCATCAGCAAGCGGCTGTCCACGCGCACCGAGATACGGTGCTTGCCCGGCGCCAGCGCACCAAGTTCGTACGCGTGCTCCGCGACGAGGCTGCGCTGCGAGCCGAGTTCGCGATCATCCAGCCACACGGTAGATCCCCAGCGCGGACGTTCCAGCACGAGCTGCACGCGCTTGCCCTGCCATGCGCGCGGCACATCGATGTCGCGCTGATACCAGGCAGCGCCAAGGTAGTGGCGCGGAGGTTGGCTCAGGAAAGGAACTTTGACCTTGCCCGGCGCGGTGTAAGCCTTGTAGTCTTCGCGCAAGCTCCAGTTTTTATCGTACAGAGACAGCACCCACGGCGTCTGCACGCTGATCTCGTCGCCATAACCCTGCGCATTCAGGATGCCGGGCAGCTGGATCTTGTCGCTCAGCGCACGCCCGAACCAGCGCTGCGTGATACCCTGATCGTCGCGATCAAGCGCGAAGCGCCAGGTGCCGGAGAGGTCTATCGAATCCGCCGCCAGCGCAGGCAGCGCACCATAAAAAAACGCGCTGGAGACCAGCGCAAACAGGAGCTTATTGGGGACCATATGTGCCATGGTAATGCAAGACTTGCCTGCCAAACGCGCATCTTGGTGATCGATTGATTACACCGCGTATCAGCATAATTTCCGCCGGACGGCTTTCTCAGCGTGACCGGCCAACGTATATTGAACCCATCGCATCACTCACCTGAAAGGACACGTCATGAAAAAGGGTTTCTGGGTAGTCGCCTACCGTTCCATTTCCGATCCGGCCGCCGTACAGGCCTATGCAAAAGCAGCCAAGCCAGTCATCGAACGCCTGGGTGGCACGGTGCGTGGCTTCAGCGGCGATGAAATCGTGGTGCACGAAGCCGGCGTACGCATGCTGACCGTCATCGTGGAATTCGACAGCTTCGAACAGGCCAAAGCCTGCTACGTACATCCAGACTACCTGGCTACCGTGGACATTCTCGGCAAAGGCGCAGAACGCGACTTCCGCATCTTCGAGGGACTGTAATCAGACGGCAGCGCCGAAACTGGCAATGAAGGCGTCGCGCGCCGCATGCTGCGGAATATCGCGGCGCCATACCAGCATGGTTTCGACCTCCGCCACTTCCGGCGGCAGCGTGTGGCACTGCACGGTGCGTCCCAGCGAGCGCAGTTTCAGCACTTCCCTTGGCATCATGGCCACGCCCATGCCCGCCGCCACGCAGCCAATAATCGCTTCATAGGTTCCGAATTCCGACACCCGCGCCGGCGCGATGCCTGCATCGGCAAACCACCACTCCAGGCGGCGGCGATAGGAGCAACCGCTGCGGAAGCCCAGCAAATTGCGGCGTACCACGTCGGCCGGTTCCGTCACCGGCTCTTGCAGGGCATCCGTCAGCAGCACCAGTTCTTCAACAAACACCGATACCTGCTCCAGCTCCGGCCTTTCCACCGGCCCGGCCACCAGGGCGACATCGACTTTATGGTTCAGCACCGCCTGGATCAGGTAATCGGTCGGCCCGGTGTCCAGGACCAGGTCCACCTGCGGATGTTTACGATGGAAGCCGCCCAGTACGCGCGGCAGGCGCGCCGCGGCGGTTGTCTCCATGGAGCCGATGCGCAGCTGGCCGGATGGCTCATGCTCGCCGCGCACCGACATCTGCGCCTCATCGGCCAGCCGCAGCAAGCGGTCCGCATATTCGAGCAAGCGCTCGCCCTCCGGTGTAATCAGCATGCGCCGCCCGGACCGGTTAAACAGCGTGACGCCCAGCGATTCCTCCAGCTGAGTGAGGCGGGCCGATACGTTCGATTGCACGCGGTGCAAGCGGGCCGCCGCCTGGGTCACGCTGCCTTCCTCGGCGACAGTCTTGAAGATTCGCAGAGAGGACAATTCCATTTGATTCTCCATTTGAGATGATTCGCTTCATTATTATTCATTTTCAATGATAAGTGAAGGGCTCTATATTTCTACTATCAAAGAACCAGGAGCCCATTATGAAAACCCAATCACCCCGCTCGCTAGCGATACTGCTCGCGGCCAGCTTTGCCTTCATCATCGTCCAGCTGGATGTCACGATCGTCAACGTTGCCCTGCCTGAAATCGGCCGCGAACTGCGCGCCGGTGTGGACCAGTTGCAGTGGGTCGTGGACGCTTACACCCTCGGCTTTGCCGTCTTTCTGCTGTCGGCAGGCGTACTTGGCGACCGTTTCGGCGCGCGCCGCGTCTTCCTCAGCGGCTTCGCGCTGTTCACCGTGACCTCGATTGCCGCAGCCATGGCGCCCAGCGCGCTGGTACTCAACCTGGCCCGCGCCGTGCAAGGCGTTGGTGCGGCGCTGATGGTGCCAAGTTCACTGGCCATCCTCAACGCAGCGTATGCGCAGGACCGCGCCCAGCTGGCAAAGGCCATCGCCTTATGGACGGCTGCCGGCGGCATCTCCATTGCGCTCGGCCCGGTGCTGGGTGGTCTGCTGATGTCGGTCGCCGGCTGGCGCAGCATTTTCTGGGTCAACGTCCCTATCGCCATCGCCGGCTTTGCGCTGACCTTGCGCGTCGTACCTGCTCTGCGTGGCAAGGACGGTGCACGCAGCTTTGACGTGGCAGGCCAACTGCTGGCCATCGTCGCGCTGACAGCCTTTATTGGTGCGGTGATCGAGTTCAATGAACTGGGCCTGGCCCATCGCGGCATCCAAATCGCGCTGGTGGTGGCGCTGGTAGCGGGCGCTCTCTTCTTCCGCGTGCAGCAGCGCAGCCGCGCACCGATGCTGCCGCTTGGCCTGTTCCGCAATGCCGAGTTCTCGGGTGCGGTGCTGTTTGGCGTGTTCGTCAACTTTGCCTATTACGGCATCATCTTTGTACTCAGCTTCTACCTGCAGAAGATCCGCGGCTTCTCCGTGCTGCACGCTGGCCTGATCTTCCTGCCGCTGACCGGCACCTTTCTGTTCTCGAATATCGCCAGCGGCAAGATGCAGGCGCGCGTTGGCTCGCGCATGCCGATGATTATCGGTGGCCTGATTGGCGGCGCCGGCTATGCGCTGCTGGGCCTCTTCGGCATCTCGGACGACGCCAGCTTCCTCGCCATGCTGCCTGGCCTGGCGCTGATCCCGGCCGGTATGGGCCTGGCCGTGYCGGCGATGACGACATCGATCCTGTCCGCCGTCGACAAGAGCCAGGCCGGTACTGCGTCCGCTGTGCTGAACACGGCGCGCCAGGTTGGCGGCGCGATGGGCGTGGCGATTTACGGCGCGCTGATTGCTGGTTCCGATCCGGCGGCGGGTATCCATGGGATCGAGCTGGCCCTGACCGTGTCCACCGCCCTGCTGCTGACAGGCGCCATGCTGGCCTGGCACACCATTGCCGTCCATCGTCCTGAACCTGGCTCGTTTGTTACATCAGGTACAGAGTGATGTGATTTCACAGGTCTTTATTGACTCGCCATGCAGTCATATAGTGATCTCAACGGGAACACAACTTACAGGAGATAGATGATGTCCACCCAAACCACCATCCTGAATCTGTCCGAGCAGTACCTGAACGCCGTGTACCAGGGCGACGCCGAAACCCTGACCCGCCTGTTCGATCAGGCGGCCCAGGTGTACGGCGTGATCGCCGGCGAACCGTATCACAAGACCGCCGCGAATTACATCAACGGCGTAGCCAATCGCCAAAGTCCGGCGTCGCTGGGCGAACCTTACCGCCAGCGTGTGCTGAGCGTGGACGTGCTGGGCGATATCGCCAACGTCCGCCTGCACTCGCCGACGCTGGGCTTCGACTACTACCTGTACCTGACGTTCGCCAAACGCCAGGACGGCTGGAAGATCGTGAACAAGACCTTTAACCATACCGCTAACTAAATAAGGAGCTACACCATGCCATACGTGAACATCCGCGTCACCAACGAAGGCGTTACCGCTGAACAGAAACTGGAACTGATCAAAGGTTCCACCGAACTGCTGCAGCGCGTGCTGAACAAGAACCCTGCCACCACCTTCGTCA
>NZ_JBFRDW010000310.1:0-6826 GCF_052113985.1 Pseudoduganella sp. RAF53_2
GATGGTATGAGTGGCCGCCCATTCCTTATTGCCGACGCCGCGCAGCACCAGTTCGCCGCGCCAGACGCCGCGCAGCCGCGCCACGGACAGCGCATCGTCGCGCAGTTCGCGGGCGGCCCAGGGCAGGTAAAGCTTGAAGGCGTTCTGCGTCTGCCCCGCTTCTTCGCAGTAGCGGCGCGCACGCTGATTGAGCGCCAGCAGCGCACCGCTGGCATCCATGATAAAAGCAATATAGGGACTGTCGCCAAACAGCGCGGCGAATGCCTCCTGCTGTGTTCCGGGCTCCATGCACGGATGTTAGCACCTCTACTGCTCGGCGTTACGCACGATTAGCCCAACGCAATGGCAAAGCATCTTCGCGCCACACAATCCGGCGCGGACGGAAGCGCCACAGCCGCTCAGCGCCTTCAAACTGCCCCTGCTCGGGAGAATTCAGCAGCACTTCCGCATCGCCCGTCATTTGCAGCAGGCCGCCGCTGGCAAAGTCCGGAAACACCAGGCCTGCCTTGCCGTTCAACACGATGTTACCGAGCGTGTTGAAGAAGCGGTTGCCCTGGTAGTCCGGTACGGTGAGCGTGCCGTCTTCGGCGATATGCACGAAGCCCGGCATGCCGCCGCGGTGCGAGACATCGACACGGTGGCGCCCTTCATCCGCATAGGTCGCAACGAAGAAGGTGCCTGCCTCGCTGATCAGCTGGCGTGCCATCGCATCGAGGCGCGTACTATTCACTAGCGGCAGGCTCGATGGCTCGTCCGGTGTGCGCTCGAAGCGGTAGTCGCGCACATGAATATACTTCGGGCAGTTGCCGTATGACTCGTCTACCACAATCTCCGCCGCATCGCCTTCGTGGCGTAGCAGCGTGCCATTCAGACGGTTGCGGCGGCGCGTATGCAGCTCGATGCCCAGCATGCCGATGGAGGCGCCGTGCTCCATGCCCGCATCGGCGGGATCGCCCGCCACGCGCGGCAAAGCGGCCAGCAAGTGTTGAGGATCGGGAGAATGCAGGAAGCCCTCTTCGCCAGCGCGCAGCGTGGCCCACACATCGCCCTGCGCATCGACCGCGCCGAACACGGCGAACGGCAACTGCTCGAAGAACTCGCGGTGCTGGTCCGGCATGTACTCGCGCACCACCTTGCGGCCGACGGCTTCCATTCTTTCCACCATGCCGATGCTGGACTGAATGGCCAGCTCGCCGGCATGCCAGGGCGATTCGCTGCGCAGGTCTTCCATGGCACTCTCCTTTGGTATCAGGCCGCCAGGCCTGCCGGGCTTTTCACGAAGGGCACGAAGCCGGGCAGCGCTTCCACGCGAGCCAGCCAGGCGTTGACGTTGGTGTAGCCGCTCAGGTCCACATTGCCTTCCGGAGCGCGCGCGATATAGCTGTACAGGGCGACATCGGCGATGGTCGGTTCAGCGGCGGCGATCCAGTGGCCTTTCGCCAGCTGGGCATCGACCAGCGGCAGGATGCGGTGAGCGCGCGCGATGGCTTCGTCCACATTGCCGGGACGCTGGAACAGAATCATGATGCGGGCCGCAGCCGGGCCGCCGGCGATTTCACCCGCCGCCACGGACAGCCAGCGCTGCACATTCGCCGCGCCGGCCGGATCTTCCGGCAGCCATTTGCCTTTACCGTAGCGCTTCGCCAGATAAACGAGAATGGCGTTCGAATCAGGGAAGAACTGGCCATCGTCTTCCAGCACGGGCACCTGGCCGAAGGGATTCTTGGCCAGGAAGTCTTCCGCTCTCTGCTCCGCTTTCATCAGGTCCACCAGCACCAGCTCGGCCTCCAGGCCAAGCAGGCCAATAAACAGGTGGGCGCGGTGTGCGTGGCCGGACAGGGGATGGTAGTACAGTTTCATGGATGCTCCTTTCGTGGTGTGAGTCGAAAGTGTGCATCCATATCGCGGCGATGAGAATCACCACCGTTAGCAAGATACTATTCCATCCAGTGGAATAATCTCAGGGCTGGACCTCAAATAGCAGTAGCTGGGTTACCTGATTCTTGTTGAAATTATCATCCGAAATCAGCACCAGGCTGTGATGGCCGTTGCTCAGCTGCGGTCCCCAGGCAATGCCTTCCACGTTATCCAGTTCCGACAAGCCCAGCGTATTCAGGTCCAGCACCAGTCGCTTGCGCGCGGGCTTGAAGCTGGCCCCGGTCAGCGCAGGATAGCCGCTGACGTCCGTCGCGCCCTCGATATTCATGGCATAGATGCGGATATAGTTCTTGTACAACCCATCCGCACCCTGCGCGGCGGCGCGCTCCAGCACCAGCAGCTCGTGCGCGCTGACTGCGAGGATTTCGGACACGCCATTGTCGGCGGCCTTGCCCGGTGCCGGCCGCGCCGGAATCGCGTCGATCTCGTAGGCGTATTGTCCCAGCACCTTGCCCTCGCGCGTGAATTGCGTGATACGCGTGACGGTGCCCTGGTCCGGCGTCGGCACAGGGCCATCTTCGTACAGCGGCGCTTCCAGCGACAGCCACAGGCTCTTGCCATCCGGCGCAAAGGCCAGGCCTTCCAGCGACAGGTTGTTGCGCGAGCCTTTCTCCACGTCCTTCCAGACCTTGAAGTTTTCCGGCAGCAGCATTTCACCCAGCAGCTTGCCATCGCGCGTGGCGTGGCGCAGCCAGGGATTCAGGCCGATGCGGCGATCGCCTTCGCTGGCATACCAGATCGTGCCGTCCACCGGATCAATGCGGATCGTTTCAATATCCGGCACATCACCGCCCATCGCCACGCTGGGATAAGTGCTGCCGTCAGCCTGCAGGAAGAAACGTACGCCGGTCAGCGTGGCCGAGCGGAAGGCGCTGGCGTCGTAATCCAGCTTCATGGTGTAGAAGCGCGCCGGATTAATATTCGAACGGTCATCCGACTCGACCACCCAGGTCCCGCTGGCCGGATCATAATCGATGCCTGAGAAGCCGCCCGCCGTCGTGCCGTCGAATTGCGCCTTCAAAGGAATGCGCTGCTCGCCGATAAAGCGCAGGCCGGACACGCTGCGTTCCGGCGCGGGAGCAATCGAGGCGCATCCACTCAGCGCCGCTAATGCGGCCAGCGCCGCGGCTAGAACCCGCTTACGCACTGTGCAGCTTCTTATGCATATTGCGCAGTCCCAGCCATACACAGGCCGCAACCACAGGCACCAGCACGCCCATCACCAGTTCCGGATTACCGACCAGCCCAACCACCTTGGCGCCTTTGGCCGCATAGCCAATCAGGCCCACCACGTAATACGAAATCGCGGCCACCGACAGTCCTTCCACCGCCTGCTGCAAACGCAGCTGCTGCAAGGCGCGCTGGTTCATCGACTGCAGGATGCGGCGGTTGTGCGCCTCCTGCACGATGCCGACGCGCGTGCGCAGCAGATCGTTGCTGTTGGCGATACGACGCGCCAGCGCTTCCTGGCGTGCCGCCACCGCTTCGCAGGTCTTCATGGCAGGCGCCAGGCGGCGCTCCATGAATTCTTCGACCGTCGGCGTGCCTTCGATGCGCAGCTCGCGCAATTCTTCAATACGGGCATTCACCAGGCCGAAGTAAGCCTTGGAGGCGGCGAAACGGTAGCTCGTATCCAGCGACAGCTTTTCGATGCGCGCCGCCAGGTGAGTAATCTGGTCCAGCAGCATTTGCTCGATGGTGCCGTCATCGACGCGGCCGTCCGCATCCACCAGCGCACCGGCGAGCGCCGCCAGTTCGGATTCCAYGGAATTCAGTTCCGGCGTCGCCTGCTGCGCGGCCGGCAGGCCAAGCAGCGCCATCATGCGATAGGTTTCGATCTCCAGCACCCGCTGGATCAGGCGGCCCGCCTGTTGCTGGCGCATGCCCACGTCGCAGATCACGAAGCGCGAAAAGCCGTCCGAGTGAATCGCAAAGTCGGTCCACAGTTCTCCGCCCTGCATCACCTGGCTGCCCGCCATCGCAGCGCCTTCGAAGACGCGCTGCAGGCTGGCGGCAAAGGCTTCCGGCGCGGCACTGGCGCGCGCCAGCACGACATGCGAAGCGACCAGCACCCTGCCCTGCAATGCGAGCAGCCAGTCCTGCGGCAAATGGCGCGTCGGCATGGCGTCGAAGGCTTCTTCCGGCAGCGGCATTTTCTGCACTTGCTCAGCGAAGGTGAAGGTGGCGAATTCGGTGTGCAGCTCCCATTTCAGGCGGAAGCGGCCGAAATCATGGGTGAAGTAATTCGTATCCGGCGCCGGCGCGGAAACGCCGAAATGGCCGCACAGCGCCGCCAGCCGTGCATGCTGGGCTTCCGCATTCGAAGCATGCGGCGCAGGATCGCCGTACACCGCGAGGTGCGACACCAGCGATGGCGCCTCCAGTTTCAGAAAAGGCCGCGAATGGATCTCGGCGGCCAGCGGCACGCGTTGCGCGTGATTGAGGCTGGCGAAGACGATGCTCATGTCAGTAGATTTCCTTTGCCGCCTTGCGCACTGCTTCCAGCAGCAGATTGGCGCCCGGCGACAGCAAGTGGTCATGCTGGCGGATGATGCCGAATGCGTCCATCTTGAACGGCAGTTCGATCGGGAGAATGCTTAAAACGTTCAGCGATGCGTAGTATTGTGCCACTTCCAGCGGCATCACATGCAAGGAGTCGGTTTGCTGTAACAGGGATGTAATCAGCAGCAGCGCCGTCGTATCGACACTGTTGGCCGGTGGCTCCAGGCCCGCGCGGCGGAACATCATGTCGCAGCGGTGGCGCAGGATGCTGCCTTGTGGCGGCAGTATCCATGGCTGGCCCGCCAGATCCTTTAGCTGCAGGCTCCTGGCTTCCAGCAGCGGATGGTTATTGCGCACCACGGCGCAAGCCGGTTCTTCGGTCAGTTCTTCGTAAATCAGGTTTGTGGTGCCGTTGCGCTCCAGGATGCGGCCGATCATGAAGTCCAACGTGCCGCGTTCCAGCATATCCAGCAGCACATTGGATGGCTCCATATGCACACCGATGCGCAGCAATGGCGCGTGCTGCTTGATGCGCGAAATGGCGCGCGGCAGCAGGGACATGGCCGGCGTCATGATCACGCCCACTTCCACCTGGCCCACCAGGCCCTGTTTCAGCGCCACCACGTCGTCATGCGCCAGCGACAGGCTGGTCAACGCCATGCGCGCGTGGCGGATCATGGTTTCGCCGTAGATGGTCGGCTCCATGCCGCGCGGCAGGCGCTCGAACAGCTTCACGCCAAGCATCTCCTCCAGATCCTTGATCTGCTTGGAGGCTGCGGGTTGGGTCATGTGCAGCGCGTCGGCTGCACGATGGATGTTGCGATGCTCATCGAGGGCGATGAGCAGAAGCAGCTGGCGGGTTTTGAGGCGGGCGCGTAGAAACCAGTTCGGGTTAAGAGTGTCCATTCCCTGATGATATCATCGCCCGCAGGCCGGACTCGGATTTGGAGCCGGGCCTTGCTCCGTTTGCGGCACGTGCTGGATGGTGCCGTCCGGGTTGTAGTGCAGTTCCTCCACCGCCACCGAGCGGCGGAATTCGCCGCCGGTCGGCAGCTTGTCGTTGTGGTAGAAGATGTAGGACTTGCCGTTGAAGTCCACGATCGCATGGTGAATGGTCTTCACGATGCGGTTCTTGTCCATGATGACGCCGTGCTGGGTCCAGGGCCCCGTCGCGCTTGGGCCGGTGGCGTACACCGTCTCTTCGGGGAAGTCGCGCGACCAGCTCAGATAGTAGGTGCCTTCGTGCTTGTTCAGGTATGGCGCCTCGGTGAAACGCTCGATCGGCACGGCGTGGATCTCGCCATCCATCTCGATCATGTTCGGCTTCAGCTTGACCCACTTCAGCATCTGATTGCCCCAGTACAGATAGGCCTGGCCGTCGTCGTCAACGAAAACGGCGGGATCGATGTCGTCCCAGGAAATGCTGACCTGTTTGGTCATGTCATTGGTGATCAGGGCCGAACCGCGCGCATCCTTGAACGGGCCGGTCGGGCTGTCCGATACCGCTACACCAATCGCCTTGCCGGGAATGGTGGCGTGTTCGACCGGCGCATAAATATAGTATTTACCTCCGACCTTGGCGATGTCGCCGGCCCAGGCATCGGCTTTCGCCCATTTGAAGGCTTGTACGTTCAGCGGCGAACCGTGGGCTTCCCAGTGCACCATGTCGCAGCTGGAGAACACGCGCCATTCCTTCATCACATAATCCTTGCCGCCAACCGGAGCATCGTCTTTGCCGGTGTAGAGGTAGACGCGGCCATTGTCGACCAGCGCGAACGGGTCGGCGGTGAAGATGTCCTTGAACAGCGGATTGGACGCCTGCGCGGCGACACTGGCCGCGGCAAGCGCCGCAGCCATCAGGGTTTTGCGAATCATTGAGTCTCCTTGCTGCGCGCGGACAGCAGGCGCTGGACCACGCAGAAAATGAACAGCAGCGCACCGATGACGATTTTCGTCCACCAGGAGCTGAGCGTGCCGTCGAAAGCGATCAGGGTCTGGATGGCGCCCAGCACCAGCACGCCGGACAGCGCGCCCGCCACATAGCCATAGCCGCCGCTAAGCAGCGTACCGCCGATGACGACGGCCGCTATCGCATCCAGCTCCGTGCCCTGAGCGTGCAAGCCATAGCCGGACAGCATATAGAACGAGAACAGCACGCCGGCCAGCGCCGCACAGAAGCCGCTGATCGCGTAAATGGCAACGCGCGTGCGGCCCACGGCYAGGCCCATCATGTGCGCCGACTGCTCGTTGCCGCCGATGGCATACACGGCGCGGCCAAAGGGTGTGAAGTGCGCCACAAAGATTGCCGCTGCCAGCATCACCAGCGCGATCACCACGCCAGGCGATACGAAGCCGTCGAAAAAGCTCAATTGGGCCTGAGACAGCG
>NZ_JBFRDW010000311.1:0-6794 GCF_052113985.1 Pseudoduganella sp. RAF53_2
CATTGGCTTTGTGTTCTTGTTCTTCTACGGACTCGAACGCCGGGTCCTCGTCGACAGCATCAAGGATCCATCCTTGCGAGCAGAATGGCCGGCCATCAGAAAAGAACTGGAACGACTCATTGGCATATACGGCGCGCAATCCGCTTCATTCGCGCGCTATGCAAGTACCTTGCTGATGTGGCTAAGCCAAGGTGAACTTGAACAGAAGCCTTATCTAACTCCACTGCCCAAATTTGAGCGTGCAGGCGAACTGCCGTTCGCTCTGCGATTTGCGCTGGGRCACGCTGCGTTGAATAAGGTGCCAGTGCCAGCAAAGCTTGCGCTAGCATGGATACGATTAGATCCAATGTCTGCGTTACGAACCGCAGCGTACCGCTGCGCTGAAGAATTCGATCGGCTATTCGAGATTGAATACGAAAAAGCCTTCGGTCAAGGCATAGTCATCGCAAAGAACCGAACCAAGTTGAAGCTGACCTATGCTCCTGCGTCCTCGGGATTCGGTGGCCAGATTCAAGTGGCCGACATTGGCGAGGTGCCAGACGTTTCGGTTCTTACTGCTCCCTTGAATAAGCTGAACAACTTGGTCGAAGTGGTTACCAAGGAGCTTGACTCTTATAGCCGATTTGTCGGCAAGAACCCGGATAGCCGTAATGCTTTAGAGGGGCTGCTGCTGCTTCCAGTTTCCTTATGGCCTGCAAGCGTTCACTCCACGCTCAATGCCTTGAGGGAGTGTATCGGGAACGAATGGGTGGTGATGACGTTCCAAGCGCTGCAGGATGCTATCGGTGCTAAAGGTGCGCTTAACAAGGAAAACAGTCTAGCCTTGGCTCAAGCGTTGGAGTCGCTGCAGATTGGGATAGAGCCAGATATCCTTGCTGGCGCAAAAATACCGAAAGCTGACGAAAGCGTAGTACTCTTTGCAGTATCCGCAGAGGACGTCTCGGTTCGCGCGACTCCTACATATAAGGCAGCCTTGTTGACACTCCAGCTCGCATCGACGGTTGCAAATGCTGACGGCGATTTCTGTACCCAGGAGCTGGAACACTTGCATCGCCAAGTTCAATCGTGGACGCACCTGACGCCTAATCATATCCTTCGACTTCAGGCGCATCTTCGCTTACTACAGATCACACCGGCTTCCTTGGCTGCACTGCGATCCAAACTCGACGGAGTGGATGCAAACACTAAAAATGCAATTGCGTCGTTCATGGCGACTGTTGCCCAGGCTGACGGAACAGTGTCGCCAGAGGAAGTGAAGGTCTTGGAGAAGCTTTACAAGGCACTCGGTGTGGATGCGAAGCGCGTCTTCACCGACGTGCACGTGGCGGCGGCGGGCGGAGTACCGGTTGGAGTATCTGCGGAAAAATCTCAAAGAACGGGTTTCAAGCTCGATGTAGCTCGTATCGCAGCACTGCAAAAAGACACCGAAGCCGTCACAGTACTCCTTTCTGGCATTTTCAATGAAGAGGAGACTTCTCATGAAACCGCTGAAGTCCCAAGCGAAGATGTTCCTGTCAAAGAAAATTTGCTGGGATTGGACGAGCCACACACAGTTCTTGCGCGTTTGTTGATGTCTAGGTCCGAATGGGCGCGAGATGAACTCGGTGACGCCGCTGCCGACTTGKAGTTGATGCTCGACGGAGCGTTGGAGACCATCAACGAAGCAGCTTTTGACGCGCACGATGTTCCATTCATCGAAGGCGATGATCCCATCTCTGTAAATCCTGAACTCTTGGAGAAATTAGCTGCATGAATACGCCCATCCGACTCAAAGACCGTGATGCGGTCATACAATCCCTCCGCGCCGGCGTAGTGCCTCGGACCGGTCAGCATCTGATTCAGGTGGGGCGGGTGAGAGAAATTGAAACGCTGGTCGGCGATATCGAGCGAATCGCAGACGGTGGAGCGGCGTTCCGCCTGGTGATTGGAGAGTATGGTGCTGGTAAGACATTCTTTCTAAACGTCGTGCGCGCCGTTGCGTTGGAGAAGAAGCTAGTCGTTGCCACTGCTGACCTGAATCCAGACCGACGTCTTCATGCTACAGGAGGCCAGGCTCGCTCCTTATATTCCGAACTGATGCGGAGCTTATCGACACGTACGAAGCCAGACGGTGGTGCGCTTGCTGGCATCGTCGAGAAGTTTATTGCTACCGCCAAGGCGGAAGCTAAGGCTGGCGACCAGTCTACCGAGGCAATTATCCGTCATAAGTTGGACCAGCTGACTGAACTGGTGAATGGTTACGACTTTGCTGATGTTATCGCAGCGTACTGGCGCGGTTATGAAGATGGAAATGAGCAGCTGAAGGCCGATGCGATTCGCTGGCTGCGTGGAGAATTCCATACCAAGACAGATGCACGGCAGGCTCTAGGCGTACGCGCCATCGTTGACGATGCAGAGGTCTATGATCAATTCAAACTTATGGCGCGCTTTGTTCGCTTAGCCGGGTTCTCTGGCCTGCTAATTGGCTTGGATGAATTGGTCAACTTGTACAAGCTGGCAAATACTCAAGCAAGGAACTCGAACTTCGAACAGATTCTTCGTATTCTGAACGACTCTCTCCAAGGAGCGGCTGTAGGCTTGGGGTTCGTCCTAGGAGGTACGCCTGAATTTTTGATGGACACGCGCAGAGGACTTTACAGCTACTCCGCGCTGCAAAGTCGGCTCGCCGAGAACACGTTTGCGGCAAATGGCAGGGTCGATTTCAGTGGCCCGGTCGTTCGGCTCTCGAGCCTAACGCCTGAAGACTTCTATGTTCTTCTTCAGAAGGTCCGATTTGTTTATGCAATGGGAGATGAGTCGAAGTTCTTGTTGCCGGACCAGGGTATTGCCAGCTTCATGGAGTATTGCTCTAACCGGATTGGAGAATCGTACTTCCGTACGCCTCGTACGACAATCACGTCATTTATCAATATGCTCGCGGTGCTAGAGCAAAACCCGGGCGCCGCATGGCAGGAACTCTTAGGGGGAATAGAAATCCAAGCCGATAACGGCGCGGCCATCGAACAAGCCATTGAGACCGACGGCGAAGACGAGTTCGCTTCATTTAAGATGTGAGGAAGGTGATGGCGGATAGTTCTTCGTTCTATCAACTGGATGAGCGAATACAACGCTACCTCTGGACAGAGCAGTGGGAGTCGCTCCGTGACGCTCAAGAAGCAGCAATTCCGCTTATCGTCAACGCGGACTGCGATGTCATCGTGGCTGCCGCTACCGCCGCCGGTAAGACTGAGGCAGCATTTCTACCGGCGTTGACACATCTTTTACGAAATGGGGCCTCCAAGCTTATAGTCTACGTGAGCCCGTTAAAGGCGCTAATCAACGATCAATTCGGACGGCTACAGCGCCTGTGCGAGCGCTTAGACATTCCAGTTTGGCCTTGGCATGGGGACGTATCGTCGTCGACGAAACGGCGTTTTCTTGAGCGACCATTTGGTGTTTTGTTGATTACACCCGAGTCTTTGGAGGCGCTTCTATGCAATCGCGGTACCGCGTTGAAGTTCATCTTCGCAGAGACAGCATACGTCGTGGTGGACGAACTACACGCCTTCATTGGAAATGAACGAGGGAAGCAGCTGCAGTCGTTGATGCATCGTGTCGAGCGTGTAATAGGTCGCACATTGCCACGCATCGGTCTATCAGCCACCTTGGGCGATATGGCGCTGGCTGCTGATTTTCTACGACCAGGTGCGGGGGCGAAAGTAAAGATAGTCTGTTCCCGCTCTTCGAGCACAGAGCTTAAAGTGCTCTTAAAGGGATACGAGGAGCCGCGGGAGATAGCTGTACCCGAAGAGAGCGTCGATACCTCCGAGGATGAAGGCGAAACAGAGCCGGTCGCGCCTGGTGCAATTGCCGCGCATCTTTATAAGGCTTTACGTGGTTCGAACAACCTCATCTTTCCTAATTCTCGGCGTGAAGTTGAACGGTTCACGCATCTGCTAAACGAGCTCTGTGAACTGAATCATGTACCAAATGAGTTCTGGCCACATCACGGCAATCTGTCGAAGGAGATTCGCGCCGAGACGGAAGAGGCGTTGAAGCAGAAAGAAAGGCCAGCAAGCGCCATATGCACCAACACTCTGGAACTTGGCATCGATATTGGACAAGTCAAAAGCGTGGCTCAGATTGGGCCGCCGCCTTCCGTCGCAAGTCTGCGGCAACGCCTCGGCCGGTCTGGTCGTAGAAAGGGCGAGCCCGCGATCCTGCGCGGTTACTGCGTTGAGGACGCAATTACTGCCAAGGCATCGCTTGCAACTACACTGCGCCTGAGCACTCTGCAGATGGTTGCGATGATTTCGCTACTCACCGACGGCTGGTTTGAGCCTCCAATGGCGCACGGTGCTCATTACTCAACGTTGATTCAGCAGATCCTTTCGCATGTTGCTCAGGCTGGGGGGGCAAAGGCAAGTCAGCTGTACGCATTGTTTTGTGCGCCGGGCGCTCCCTTCAATGGAACGTCAAAGTCCGCATTCTCAGATTTGCTTCGAGAGCTCGGGAAGAGAGATTTGCTCATTCAAGAGTCATCTGGCTTATTGCTGCACGGTGCGCTGGGCGAGAAATTTGTCAATCACTACACCTTTTACGCCGCCTTCGCGACCGATGATGAATACCGTATTGTTGCTGGGGCCAAGACTTTAGGGACACTTCCAGTTTCACAAATGCTCTGCGCCGGACAACGTATTCTTTTCGCCGGGAAGACATGGACTGTCGAAAGTATTTACGACGAATCCAAGACCATATTTGTGACTCGCGCTCGCGGAGGTGTTCCGCCTCTTTTCAGTGGCGGTAGTGGAAGAACGCACACGCGGGTTAGGCAAAGAATGAGGGAACTCCTGGAAGCAGATGACGTTCCAGGCTTCCTTGACGAAACCGCGCAGCGGTTCCTCGCCGAAGCGCGAATTGATTATGCTGCGAAGGGGCTGGCCAAGGGCACCATCTTAGATCAGGGCCATGAGCTGCTTCTGATCACCTGGCTTGGTGATGCCTCAAATGAGGCAATCGCATGCTTGCTGAATCATCGGGGCTTGACGGCCCAAACTGCAGGACTCGGTGTTGAGGTCATGAAGCTTGGAGCATCAGCGGAAGAGATCGTCGACAGAGTATTAGATATCGCAAGTGAAGATTTCCCTGATGTGCACGTGATGTTAGAGGGGGCCAAAAATCTACAACGAGCGAAATGGGATTGGGCCTTGCCGGAGGGGCTATTGAGAGAGAGTTATGCGAGCCTATATCTCAATCTGGAGGAGGCGGGGCAGTGGTTACGCGCCTTAGCGGAAGGATTCGCTGATTAACTTACTAACTCAGACTTGACCTCACACGCTGTTCGGTGAGCGGCAGCAACCCCTTGAGCGGACAACCGCGTTCGCTAATTGTTGGAAATTAAACAGCTATTGGCTTGCAGTGGTGAATCGTTCAGAGGCTGCCATCGTACCAACCGTCTGGCCAAACACTGGGTCGAAAATTTCCGTCTCATGAGGACCACGTGTATTCCACCCATATACTCTTGCCGCCTGCCCGAAGCATTGCGCAATCCACTGCCTCTCGGGCTCCATCTCCGCAGGAAAGTCGTACACACAAACTTCAACGCAGTCCCAGTGTTTACTGCGAATATCAAACTAATCGCGTCCGAGAACATCAGGTCATGACTTTGTATGCTGGTGTTGCGCGAGAGCGCACCTGTCTGGAACATGAAAGCGTTACGCTGACGGTCCTCCGCAAACCGGAATTCGCCCAGGTGCAATCTACCAACGCGGTCTTCCATAGGCGTATTCTTCGCCAGGCTCGGCTAACTCAGCAATTTCGCTAAAGGACAGAAATCGTTGATATGAAAAGTCATTTGCGTACAACGTCCCTATGTCCTTCTTCCTGATCTACCACGCAGATACTTTGAACTTACGCATCATCCTGCCAATCTCGAATACCGCGGCAATTCTGGCATCGGTAACAGGTGCGACGATTGAGTGGTCTTTCTTGTTGATGTAATAGTTGCCGTCGCATTCTACTAGTTTGAAGATTCCTGACATATCGTGCACTTCCGTTGGCGCCACTTTTCCATCTCCCTCCAGAATTGCGGCAGCGAGCGAGTGGTTGCCACCTCCGACGAAGGCAAAGCCCCAAGGTAACCATACGCTAACCAGATGATTCATTTCATCCTGCTTCCAGCGCCCCCAAGCTTTTCGCACGCCAAGTGACGAGATTGAGCCAACAAGCCTGCTACGCTCCCACGGCCATGGCAGGATAATGTCCCGGTCCAGCCTCAACTCGCATTTCATGTTTCGGCGAGACGTTCGATTTAGGCGACCAATCATAGCCTGTTGGCCGAACCAGAAGAAATCTCGTTCATCAATGACAGGAACATCTCTGGTCGTTCCCTTGCTGGCGGCGTCCAGCAGCATTTCGGATTGGAGTGGTCGAAGGTATAGGCGAACTAAGTTGCGGAGCGACTCAGGAGAATTTTCCGCTACATCCATTGCGAACGCCATTAGACTATCGAATTCCTGCTTGATTTCCCTGCGCTGACGGCCAAAAGTCGAAGACATAGGAGGTGTGTTGAATGGGTTTCGGTTTTCTAAGAGATGAGGTCATGGCGATGGAGCTTGGACGCCAGACCTAACTCAGTCGTTGGGGTGTCTAAAGATCGTCAGACAGTAGGTCGTCAGTGCAGCCGGCCCTGGATTTCGCTTTCCCATAGTGCGCAAGTGGAACGTTGAAAAGTTCGCTAACCTGTCGAAGCTTTTTCAGCAGCGAAGCCTGCTTCATTGCGGCGCTGTTTTCGGAGAACATGAGGTGATACACCG
>NZ_JBFRDW010000312.1:0-6786 GCF_052113985.1 Pseudoduganella sp. RAF53_2
GTTCTGCTGCAGCATGGTAAGGGCGCCGACATGGGCGCGGCCTTCGGCTCCGGCGCATCCGGCAGCCTGTTCGGCGCTACGGGTTCCTCTAACTTCCTGTCCAAGTCCACCGCCCTGGCTGCCGCGATCTTCTTCGCCGCCACCCTGGGCCTGTCGATGATGGCAAATCAGCGCGGCGTCAGCACTGGCGGCGGCGTGATGGAAAACGTGACTGTGCCGGCGCCGGTGAAGGGTTCCGCTGCCATTCCGTCGGCTGCACCGGTTGCGGCTCCGGCTGCTACTGAGGCGGCTCCGGCGGCGGCTCCGGCTGCCACCGAAGCGGCGCCTGCTGCATCCACTCCCGCTTCGGCGCCTGCCAGCGCCCCGGCGAAGTAAAAAAGGCAATTTTGAATTTTTTGCCGCTTTTCTTCTTGATCTTGCGCAATACGCATTAACAAAGGCGTGAAAGCAGAGTAGAATAGCGGCCTTATGCCGACGTGGTGAAATTGGTAGACACGCTATCTTGAGGGGGTAGTGGCGCAAGCTGTACGAGTTCGAGTCTCGTCGTCGGCACCAGTAAAGAAATTCAAAAAGCCAGCAAGGGCACATGGGCGCCAATCCATGGTGGCTAAGCTGGTTTTTTTACGAGGATGTGTCGTTTGATCCTGGTCTCAGCATCTGATTGGGGTCGAGCGTTAAATGCACCGCGGAATATCGCAGTGCTTCCCCAACCAGAGTTCAACACAAAGCTGCAGATCATATCGTGAACCTCGAAAATTACTTCCCCGTCCTGCTGTTCCTCTTAGTCGGCCTTGGCGTCGGCGTTGTACCCCAAGTTCTGGGCCATATCCTGGGCCCCAATAAGCCCGATGCGGCGAAATTGTCCCCATACGAGTGCGGCTTCGAAGCGTTTGAAGACGCGCGCATGAAATTCGACGTGCGTTACTACCTCGTCGCAATTCTGTTCATTTTGTTCGACCTTGAAACGGCATTCTTCTTCCCTTGGGGCGTATCCATGCGCGAACTGGGCTGGCAGGGTTACGTGACGATGATGGTGTTCATCGCCGAATTCGTGGTCGGTTTTTGGTATATCTGGAAGAAAGGTGCCCTTGATTGGGAATAAGCCATGGCTATTGAAGGCGTATTGAACGAAGGCTTCATCACCACGACGGCCGACAAGCTGATTAACTGGGCGCGTACGGGTTCCATGTACCCGATGACGTTCGGTCTGGCTTGCTGCGCGGTGGAGATGATGCATGCTGGTGCGGCCCGTTACGACCTGGAGCGTTTCGGTTTCATGTTCCGTCCGTCGCCACGTCAATCCGACGTGATGATCGTGGCCGGCACCCTGTGCAACAAGATGGCTCCTGCGCTGCGCAAGGTCTATGACCAGATGCCGGACCCGCGCTGGGTGATCTCGATGGGCTCCTGCGCCAACGGCGGCGGCTACTACCACTACTCGTACTCCGTGGTGCGTGGTTGCGACCGTATCGTGCCGGTGGACGTGTACGTACCGGGCTGCCCGCCAACCGCGGAAGCGCTGCTGTACGGCATCCTGCAGCTGCATCACAAGATCAAGAAGACCAACACGATCGCGCGCTAAGGGCTGTACAAAACTATGAACACACATCTGGAAACCCTGGTCGCTTCCCTGGAAAAAGTTCTGGGCGAGCGGGCCTCAATCGTTGTCGCGCTGGGCGAGGTAACGATTACTGTCAAATCTGGTGACTACTACCAGGTAATGCAAGAGCTGCGCGACGACGCAGCTTTGCGTTTTGAAGAACTGATCGACCTGTGCGGCGTCGACTACCTGAACTACGGTGAAGGCACCTGGGATGGCCTGCGCTTCGCAGCCGTGACCCACCTGCTGTCCGTGGAGAAGAACTGGCGTCTGCGCGTGCGCGTGTTCGCGCCGGACGATGAAATGCCGATCGTGGCCTCCGTGACCCCGATCTGGCGTGCCGCCAACTGGTTCGAGCGCGAAGCGTTCGACCTGTATGGCCTCATCTTCGAAGGCCACAACGACCTGCGCCGCATCCTGACCGACTACGGCTTCATCGGCCACCCGTTCCGCAAGGACTTCCCGGTCTCCGGCTATGTTGAAATGCGCTACGACCAGGAACAGAAGCGCGTGGTGTACCAGCCAGTGACGATCGAGCCGCGCGAAAACGTGCCGCGCGTGATCCGCGAAGAAAACTACGGGATGAAATAATGGCTGAGATTAAGAATTACACCCTGAACTTTGGTCCGCAGCACCCGGCAGCGCACGGCGTGCTGCGTCTGGTGCTGGAGCTGGACGGCGAAGTGATCCAGCGCGCCGACCCGCATATCGGCCTGCTGCACCGCGCCACCGAAAAGCTGGCGGAGCAGAAGACCTATCTGCAGTCCGTGCCATACATGGACCGCCTGGACTACGTGTCGATGATGTGCAACGAGCACGCCTATGTGATGGCGATCGAGAAGCTGCTCGGCCTGGACGTGCCGATCCGCGCACAGTACATCCGCGTGATGTTCGACGAAATCACCCGTCTGCTGAATCACCTGCTGTGGCTGGGCGCGCACGCGCTGGACGTGGGCGCCATGGGTCCGTTCCTGTACGCCTTCCGCGACCGCGAAGATCTGATGGACTGCTACGAAGCGGTATCCGGCGCGCGTATGCACGCGGCCTACTACCGTCCGGGCGGCGTGTACCGCGACCTGCCGGACGCCATGCCGCAGTACAAGGCATCGCTGATTCGCAACGCGAAAGCGCTGGCCGAGCGTAACGAGAACCGCCAGGGCTCGCTGCTGGACTTCGTGGACGACTTCACCAAGCGCTTCCCGACCTATGTCGACGAATACGAAACCCTGCTGACCGATAACCGCATCTGGAAGCAGCGTACCGTGGGCGTGGGCGTGGTGGCGCCGGAAGATGCGAAAGCCATGGGCTTCACCGGCGCCATGCTGCGTGGCTCCGGCGTGGTGTGGGACCTGCGCAAGAACCAGCCGTACGAAGTGTACGACAAGCTGGACTTCGATATTCCGGTCGGCACCAACGGCGACTCCTACGACCGTTACCTGGTCCGTATCGAAGAGATGCGCCAGTCGAACCGCATCATCAAGCAGTGCGTGGCCTGGCTGCGCGCCAATCCGGGTCCTGTCATGACCACCAACCGCAAGGTCGCTCCGCCATCGCGCGTGGACATGAAGACCAATATGGAATCGCTGATCCACCACTTCAAGCTGTTCACCGAAGGCTTCCACGTACCGCCTGGCGAAGCGTACAGCGCGGTGGAGCACCCGAAGGGCGAGTTCGGCATCTATCTGGTGTCCGATGGCGCCAACAAGCCGTACCGCATGAAGATTCGTGCACCGGGCTTCGCCCACCTGCAAGGCCTGGACGAAATGTCGCGCGGCCACATGATTGCCGACGCCGTGACCATCATTGGTACCCAGGACATCGTTTTCGGCGAAATCGACCGATAAGGGAAGAAGAATGCTGTTATCCCAAGACTGCTATAAAAAAATCGACCGCGAGTTGGCCAAGTATCCGGCCGACCAGCGCCAGTCGGCCGTGATGGCCGCACTGGCCCACGCCCAGGTAGAACTGGGCTGGGTTTCGCCGGAAGTGATGAAGGAACTGGCGGACTACATCCGCATGCCGGCCATCGCCGTGCAGGAAGTTGCGACCTTCTACAACATGTACAACCTGAAGCCGGTCGGCAAGCACAAGATCACCGTGTGCACCAACCTGCCTTGCGCACTGTCGGGCGGCGTGAAAGCGGCCGAGCACCTGAAACAGAAGTGGGGCATTGACTTCCGCGGCACCACCGAAGACGGCCAGTTCACGCTGATGGAAGGCGAGTGCATGGGCGCCTGCGGCGACGCGCCCGTCATGCTGGTCAATAACCACCGTATGTGCTCCTTCATGAGCAACGACAAGATCGACGCCCTGGTGGAGGAACTGAAGAAATGACCTCGCTGCACGACCGTCACATCAATCCCCTGATCCTGAAGGATCTGAACGGCGACAACTGGCGCCTGGCCGACTACGTCAAGCGCGGCGGCTACTCGGCGCTGCGCCGCATCCTGGAAGAGAAGATCCCGCCTGAGCAGATCATCGCCGAGCTGAAGACTTCCGGCCTGCGCGGCCGCGGCGGTGCGGGCTTCCCGACCGGCCTGAAATGGTCCTTCATGCCGCGCCAGTTCCCTGGCCAGAAATACCTCGTCTGCAATACCGACGAAGGCGAGCCGGGCACCTTCAAGGACCGCGACATCATTCGCTACAACCCGCACTCGCTGATCGAAGGCATGGCCATCGGCGCGTACGCGATGGGCATCACCGTGGGCTACAACTACATCCACGGCGAGATCTTCCAGGAATACCTGCGCTTTGAAGAAGCGCTGGAAGAGGCACGCGCTGCCGGCTTCCTGGGCGACAAGATCATGGGTTCGGAGTTCAGCTTCCAGCTGCATGCGCACCACGGCTACGGGGCCTACATCTGCGGCGAAGAAACCGCGCTGCTGGAATCGCTGGAAGGCAAGAAGGGCCAGCCGCGCTTCAAGCCGCCGTTCCCTGCGTCGTTCGGCCTGTATGGCAAGCCGACCACCATCAACAACACCGAGACTTTCGCGGCCGTGCCGTTCATCCTGAACATCGGCGCCGAAAACTACCTCGGCCTGGGCAAGCCAAACAACGGCGGCACCAAGATCTTCTCGATCTCGGGCGACGTTGAGCGTCCGGGCAACTACGAAGTCCCGCTGGGCACCCCGTTCGCCAAGCTGATGGAGCTGGCCGGCGGTATGCGCGGCGGCAAGAAGATCAAGGCGGTGATCCCTGGCGGCTCGTCCGCGCCGGTGATCCGCGGCGAGATCATGATGCAGACCGACCTCGATTACGATTCGATCGCCAAAGCCGGCTCCATGCTGGGTTCGGGCGCCGTGATCGTGATGGACGAGACACGCTGCATGGTGAAGGCGCTGGAACGCCTGTCCTACTTCTACTTCGAAGAATCCTGCGGCCAGTGCACGCCATGCCGCGAGGGCACGGGCTGGATGTACCGCATGATCCACCGCATCGAGAACGGCCAGGGCCGTGCTTCGGATCTGGACATGCTGAACTCCATCGCCGACAACATCCAGGGCCGCACCATCTGCGCGCTGGGCGATGCTGCCGCTATGCCGGTACGCGCCTTCGTCAAGCAGTTCCGCGAAGAATTTGAATATCACGTCGAACACAAGCACTGTCTGGTGCCTGTATCGGCTTACTAAGCTGCGATTATCATGGTTGAAATCGAAATTGACGGCAAAAAGGTAGAAGTCCCTGCGGGTAGCATGGTGATGGACGCCGCCAACAAGCTGGGTACCTACATCCCGCACTTCTGCTATCACAAGAAATTGTCGATCGCTGCGAACTGCCGTATGTGCCTCGTCGAAGTGGAGAAGGCTCCGAAGCCTTTGCCAGCATGCGCCACGCCGGTTACGGCGGGCATGATTGTGAAGTCCCACTCCGAAAAGGCAGTGCAGGCGCAGAAATCCGTGATGGAATTCCTGCTGATTAACCACCCGCTCGACTGCCCGATCTGCGATCAGGGCGGCGAATGCCAGCTGCAAGATCTGGCGGTGGGCTACGGCAAGCACGCTTCGCGCTACGAAGAAGAAAAGCGCGTGGTGCCGCCGAAGGCCGGCAGCGCGCTGGTGGCGATGGAAGAGATGTCCCGCTGCATCCACTGCACCCGCTGCGTGCGCTTTGGCCAGGAAGTGGCCGGCGTGATGGAGCTGGGTATGCTGGGCCGCGGCGAACACTCCGAGATCACCGCTTTCGTGGGCGAAGCAGTCAGCTCCGAAATGTCGGGCAATATGATCGACCTGTGCCCGGTCGGCGCGCTGACTTCGCGTCCATTCCGCTACAGCGCCCGTACCTGGGAACTGTCGCGCCGCAAATCCGTATCGCCGCACGATTCCACCGGCGCCAACCTGATCGTTCAGGTCAAGCAGGGCAAGGTGAAGCGCGTGCTGCCGCTGGAAAACGATGCGGTCAACGAGTGCTGGATTTCCGACAAGGACCGCTACTCCTACGAAGCGCTGGAATCCGCTGAGCGTCTGGAAAAGCCGATGCTGAAGCAGGGCGGCGAGTGGAAGGAAGTGGACTGGCAAGTGGCGCTGGAATACGTGGCGCACGGCCTGAAGAACATCAAGCACGAACACGGCGCGGACGCGCTGGCAGCTTACGCTACCGGCCACTCCACCGTGGAAGAACTGGCGCTGCTGAAGAAAGTCATGCACGGCGTGGGTTCCGAGAACATCGATTTCCGTCTGCGCCAGAGCGACTTCGCGCTGGACGGCGAAATCAAGCCGTGGCTGGGCATGCCGATCGCCGAGATCAGCAAGCTGCAGCGCGCGTTCGTGATCGGCTCCTTCCTGCGCAAGGATCACCCGCTGTTCGCGACCCGCATCCGCGCGGCCGTGAAAGCCGGCGGCAAGCTGTCCGTGCTGCACGGTACCGATGAAGAAAACCTGATCACCACCGCCAACAAGATCGTTGCTGCGCCATCCGACTGGCTGGCCGCACTGTCCGGCGTGGTGGCTGCCGTAGCCAAGGCCAAGGGCGTTGCCGCTCCGGCCGGCTTCGAAGGCGCTGCCGTTTCCGCTGAAGCCGAAGCGATTGCCGCTTCGCTGCTGGAAGGCGACAACAAGGCTGTGTTCCTGGGTAACGCCGCCGTGGCGCATCCGCAAGCTTCCGCGCTGCACGCTGCCGCGCAATGGATCGCCGAGCAGACTGGCGCCAAGCTGGGCTACCTGACCGAAGCCGCCAACACGGTCGGTGGC
>NZ_JBFRDW010000313.1:0-6784 GCF_052113985.1 Pseudoduganella sp. RAF53_2
GTAATAATGAATACACCATGCAGGGCTTCAACATCGGCGAGCGGGCGTGCATCGATGGCGGATCGCTGAGTCTGTATGTGGCGCAGCGTCCTACGCGGCTGGGTCTGGTGCGGCTGGCTTTCCACGCGTTGCTCGGCAGTCTGGCCCAGGCGCGCGATTTCAGCGCGGAGCTGGCGAAAGAGCTGCAGGTGGAAACCCATCACAAGCGCTTGCGTGTCGCGACGGATGGCGAAGTGACGGTGATGACCACGCCGCTGCACTACCGCATCCGTCCGGCAGCCTTGCCGGTGCTGGTGCCTTGAGGAGACGCTATGCGTACGCTGGTGCATTTGTCCGATCTGCATTTTGGCCGCGTGGACGCGCAATTGCTGGCGCCTTTGCGCGAGACGGTGCGTGCGGTGCAGCCGCATGTGGTGGTGATCTCCGGCGATCTCACGCAGCGGGCGCGCAGCGCCCAGTTCATCGAAGCGCGCGATTTTCTGGCGAGCCTGCCCGACCCGCAAATCGTGGTGCCGGGCAATCACGATATACCGCTGTATAACGTGGTGGCGCGCTTTCTCACGCCGCTGGACAAGTACCAGCGCCACATCACCTCGGACATGTCGCCCGAGTATGTGGACGATGAGATTGCGGTGCTGGGCCTGAACACCGCGCGCTCGCTGACCTTCAAGGACGGCCGCGTGAACCGCGAGCAGATCATCCGCCTGCACGAGCGCTTCGACGGCTTGCCGCGCAGCCTCGCGCGGGTGGTGGTGACGCACCACCCCTTCGATCTGCCCGAGCACTACGATGAAGATGAGCTGGTCGATCGCGCCGAGATGGCCATGTCTGCTTTCGCCCGCTGCGGCGTGGACCTGCTGCTGGCCGGCCACCTGCACACCAGTCACTCCCACTCCAGCGCAGAACGCTACAAGATCAGCGGCTATGCGGCGCTGATCGTGCAGGCGGGCACAGCGACCTCCACGCGCGGACGCGGCGAGTCGAATTCATTCAACGTGATCCGCGTCGAGCATGACCGCATCGAAGTCGAACGGCGCAGCTGGAATGGCGAGTCCTTTGAAGCGGCGGGCACGGACGCTTTTATCCGCAGTGGCGATGTCTGGCAGCAGGCTCAGAGCCAGTAGTCCCAGAAGCGGGCGAGCCATTCTTTAACGCGGGCGGCGAAGGGACGGTGCTCCCAGGCTTCGCGCGTAACTTCGGTGGAGTTGCGCAGATCTTCCTTGAAGGCGTTTTCCATCTCGGTGCCGAACACGTCACCCATCACGATCACGTTGACTTCGCTGTTGTGCAGGAAGCTGCGGGTATCGATGTTGGTGGAGCCGACGGTGGACCAGACGCCGTCGATCACCACGGTTTTTGCGTGCAGCACGGACAGTTTCAGTTCGTGAATGCGCACCCCGGCCTTCAGCAGGCGCGAGTAGAAGGCGCGGCCGGCGTGGAAGACCAGTTCGCTGTCGGACTTGCTGGGCAGGACCAGCTGCACATCCACGCCGCGTTTCGCCGCCTCGATCAGGGCTTGAAGCGTTTGATCRTCCGGCACGAAATAAGCGCAGGTGATGTGGATGGATTTCTTCGATTCCTGGATCGCCAGCAGGAGTGCTTTGTAGATTTCGAACTTGCCGCCGGGCTCGCTGCCCAGGACGCGCACCACCTTATCGCCTTCCACGGTGGGCGTGGGGAAGTAGTTGGCATCGCGCAGATCATCGACATCCTGGCTGATCCAATTGTGGATGAAGAGCCATTGCATGGACTGCACAGCGGGGCCTTCGATGCGCACATGGGTATCACGCCAGCCGACTTCGTTCTCGCCTTTGCCTTTATCCGCCCCCGCGCCCGAGCCCAGGCCGCTGCCGGATGGAGCGCTGCCACCGCCGGGCGCTGAGCCGCCGCGCTTACCGGAACGGAAAGGCGAACTCTTGGAGTACGTGTCGCTGATATTGATGCCGCCGGCGAAGCCGACTTTGCCGTCCACGATCAGCATCTTGCGGTGGTCGCGGTTATTCACTTTCCAGCCATTGCCATGGGCTTTTGCGGGATTCACGGGATTGAACACCAGCAAATCGATGCCGCCCTCGCGCATGTGATCGAGAAAGGTCTGCGGCACGCCGATGGTGCCGACGGCGTCCACCATCACATTGACGGTCACGCCCTCGCGCTGCTTCTGGATCAGCAGCTCGGCGAATTTTTCGCCAAGCTCATCTTGGTCGAAAATATAGGTCTCGAAATTGATATTGTTCTTGGCGGCGGAGATGGCCTTCATCATTTCGGCCATGGTCTGCGGGCCGTCGAACAGCAGCTTCACTGAATTGCCCGCGATCAGCGGCACGCCGGTTGCGGACTCCTCCAGCGCCGCCTGGGCTTTCAAATCCAGGGTGGACTTGGCCCAGTGCTTCTTCAGCAGCGCTTCGGTGGTCTGCTTGGGCAGCTTACCGTGTGCCGTTTCGACGACGGGCAGGGTCGTCGCTGTAAGACGGGCTTCATCCGGATCAACCTCTGGCAGACCGGCACAGGCGAGCAGTGACCAGCTCGTCAAAAATATCGCGACCCAGTGATTTGCCTTCCCGTATCTCATAGCAGCCTCCACGGCTCAGTCTATGCTTACGGCCCCGTTTTGATTGTTCGCCACCGAACACAGCGCCCCCCCACCATGGGGTCAGATCCGACATTCGGACATTTTTCGCGGCTCCTATGGCGCCGTCAGCTCCGAACGGYGGTTTGCGCTGGTCTAACCATGCCCACGTGGCCGAATTGAGAGCAATGTTCGGCCTTGACGCAGCGAATAGCGTGGGCGCGCAAAATTGTCCGAATGTCGGATCTGACCCCCCGGTGTTAGGCGAGGAGGAGGGTGGAGGCGGCTTGGCGGAGCTCGCTGCGGAAGTCGGGATGCGCGATGGCGATCAGCGCTTCAGCGCGCTGGCGGGCGGATTTGCCGCGGAGCTGGGCGACGCCATACTCGGTCACCACGTAATTGACGTCGTTTTTGCCAGTGGTGACGTGCGTGCCGGGCGTGAGTGTTGGAACGATCCGAGAGATGGCGCCTTCTTTCGCCGTCGAAGGCAGCACAATGAACGATTTGCCGCCGCGCGAGCGGTTGGCGGCACGCACGAAATCGACTTGTCCGCCGGTGCCGGAGTAGGGCAGATGGGCCAGGCTTTCGGAACCGCATTGGCCCAGCAAGTCCACCTGCAGCGTCGCGTTAATGGTGATGAGCTTGTCGTTCTGCCCAGCGATATACGGGTCGTTGGTAAAGTTCACCGGATGAATTTCCAGCATCGGGTTGTGGTGCATGAACTCGTACAGGTTCTGCGATCCCAGCGCAAAGGTGGCGACCATCTTTCCAGGCAGGAAGCTCTTGCGGCGGTTGGTCACTGCGCCCGATTTCACCAGCTTCAAGATGCCGTCGCCGATCATCTCGGTGTGAATCCCCAAATCGTGCTTGCCGGTCAGCTGCTGCACCACCGCATCGGGAATGCCGCCATAGCCGATCTGCAAGGTCGAGCCGTCTTCGATCATCTCGGCCACATAGCGCCCAATCGATTCCTGCACCGGACCAATCTTGGGCAGCCCCACTTCGATCACCGGCTCGTCGCTTTCGACAATCGCGCTGACCTGCGACACGTGCACATGGCATTGCCCATGCGCAAACGGCACATTCGGATTCACTTCCAGCACCACAGCGCGCGCCTTCTGGATCGCCGCCATCGTGTAGTCCGCGCCCAGGCTGAGCGCGAAATAGCCGTGCTCATCCATGTCGGAGGCCAGGGCAAACACTACGTCCGACGGAATCAGCCCGCGCTCGATCATCAGCGGAATTTCGGAGAAGTAATTCGGAATGAAGTCGCCCCAGCCGCCCTGGCCGCAGCCACGCGAAGCGCCACCGAAGAACAACGCCACGTGGCGTACATGCTCGGCGGTGTCGCAATCGAAGTATTCGTATTTCCGCATGGCCAGAATCTGCGACACTTTCACGCCACGGAAGCGGCGGCGCTGGGTCGATAGCTCAGTCAGCAAGCCCGGCGGCTCAGCCGCGCCGGTGGGAACGATGATGGTGTCGCCGTCGCGCACCAGTTGTACGGCGTCCGCCGCGGACATGCGCTTGCTGGCATACAGGCTCTGGGCTTGCATGTTGTCTCCTCAGTGTTCTTTTGTGTGCGTTCGCACAGATTGCACCATGGTGCTTACCCTAAGCTGACAGCAAGCTTGAGGGATCATCATGAAAACCGCTGTCACCTTGCTTGCCGGTCTGCTGCCTATTGCAGTGTATGCCCAGAACTCCAGCTCCGTACAGATTTACGGCGTGCTGGATGCCGGCATCGTGGCTGAGCGCGGTTGTCGCGATGGCTGTCCCAATGTCAAGCTGTCGCCCGGCGTGGAATCGGGCTCGCGGCTCGGCGTCAAGGGCCGCGAGCAGCTCGGGGGCGATACGGCTGCGATCTTTACGCTGGAGGCGGGTGTCGAGAACGATACCGGCCGCTCCGAAGAAGGCCGCACGTTCGGGCGCCAGGCATTTGTCGGGCTCGACGGCCGCTGGGGAGCATTGACACTGGGACGCCAGTACAACCTCCAGTACGAAACGCTGGCCGATGTCGCCGATCCCTTCCACGCCGGGCTGGCGGGCGCCGCCACTAATCTGATGGGCTATACCACCAAGCGCTACGACAATTCCATCAAGTATTCGACTCCGCTGATGCGCGGCTGGAACGCCAGCGCGATTTACAGCTTCGGCGAATCGGCCTTCAGCACCTCGCGCAACCAGGCGTATGGCGCGACGGTCGGCTATACCAACAGCCTGTTCAATGTGCGGGTCGCTTATCAGAAGAAGAACAATCTGCTGCAGGCGGAAGGTTCGACTCAGCCGGTAGACCTGTCCGCGCGCAATTCCCTGGTTGCCGCCAATATGAATCTCGGCATTGCCACGGTGTACGCGGCCTTTGGSATGAACCGCGGCGTGGGCAGCTCGCCCTGGGACCAGAACAATCCTTATGGCGCACTGGTGATGTCTTCGCCTTCGCACAAGAGCAATGACATGCTGGTGGGCCTGTCGATTCCGCATGGAGCGGCGACGTATATGGTGTCGTACATCCGCAAGGATGATCGCACGCTGGCCAATATGGATGCCGACCAGATCGCCGTCGGCATGACGTATGCGCTATCCAAGCGCAGTGCCTTGTATGCGGCCTTTGCCCACATCAAGAACCGCAATGGCGCGCCCTACACGGTGGGCAACGCCACCGAACGCGGTAGCGGCAACAAGGCCATCAACGTGGGCTTCCGCCACGCGTTTTAGTAGCCGGGCGCTGGCGGCTGTGCCGGCGCTGCCTTGGCGGCGCTGCCGCAATCGGCGGACAGCCAGCGTCCCGATCCTTCCACCGTCATTTGCTGCGCCTTGCCGGCTGCGGTGCTGTTGACGTTCATCTTCATGGTGTAGCCGGTGTTGCCGTTGAAGATGACCTGGCCATTGCCGCTGGACGGCGGCTTGGTGCAGTTGAAGGTGACGTTCATACCGCCGGGGACGGGCGTGCGGGTGGTCGTGCACTGGCCCGGCTGGCCGGATGGCAGCTCCTGCTTCTCGGCCATTTCCTTGGTCAGGCAGTAGGTCAGCTTGACGCCGCCGCCATCGGCCAGATTCATCGACACGCCATGCTTGGCCATCATCTGTTCCATCATCTTGCGCTGATCGGGCGGCATGTTCGCCATCTGCTGCTGTGCCGCCGCCATGGCCGCCATGGTTTCCGGACTGCCGGACGCAACGCGGTTGGTCAGCTCCCACAGTCCAGGCTTCAGCGCCTGGGCGGAAGCGGGCAGGGCCAGGACAGTCAGGCAGGCGCACAACAGGGGCAGATGGCGTTTCATGGTTTCTCCTTGGATCAGCTGCGTGGCGCCGGTTCGGCCACAAAGATTTCCACGCGGCGGTTGCGGGCGCGGCCCGCGTTGTCGTCATTCGATGCGATCGGCTCGCGCGATCCGCGGCCTTCCACCACCACGCGGGTCGGCGAGACGCCGCGCGAGGCCAGATAGTCGCGGGTATGGGCCGCCCTGTCAACCGACAGCGGCTGGTTGATCGCGTCGCTGCCCGTGCTGTCCGTATGGCCGATGATGGTCACGGTGGTGGCCGGATTGTCGTTCAGGGTGCCGGCAAAGCGGTCCAGGATGGGGCGGAAGTCCGGCTTGATGTCGGAGCGGTTGGTGTCGAACGAGATATCGCTGGGGATTTCCAGTTTGAGGCGGTTGTCGCCGGTCTGGCTGACCTGGACGCCGGTGCCGCGCGTGGCCTGTTCCATGGCCTGCTTTTGCTGTTCCATGTGTTTCGACCAGATATTGCCGACCACCGCGCCTGCTGCCGCGCCCAGTACCGCACCGCCTGCTGCGCGGCCGGTGCCCCCGTGGCCAGTGCTGGCGCCCAGTATGCCGCCCAGTGCGGCGCCCACGCCGGCGCCGGTGGCGGTGCCGCGCTCGGTGGCGTTCATGTCGGCGCAGCCGCTCAGGGCGATGGCCAGGGCCGTCATTGCGGCCAGGAGTTTGCTGGGGTTTTTCATTCTCATGGCATCCCTCCACAGAAGTTTAAGTGTAGCGCGAAAAAGCGGGGCGGCGCTGCATAGGCATGCAGGGCCGCCCCGTTAGTGTGTCCCCGAAGGGACATCTAGATGCCGCGTCCGCTGATCAGGCGCAGCAGGATCATGATGATGGCTACTACGAGCAGAATATGGATGAAGCCGCCGACCGTGTACGAGGTGACGATGCCCAGCAACCAAAGGATGATCAGAACGACTGCGATAGTGTATAG
>NZ_JBFRDW010000314.1:0-6783 GCF_052113985.1 Pseudoduganella sp. RAF53_2
GTGTAGATCACGTCGCCCAGATTGCGCATCTGCTTGGTCACCCACAGGCCAACGTCGGTGGAGCCGGCCAGGATGGTGGCGGTGGGTTTGGCGGCGCGCAGGGCGGCCATTTCTTCGAGTGTGCGCGGCGCGTGGAAAGTCTGGCCGTCGTGCGTGTAGCTGAACATGATGTCTCGTTGCAGGCCTTGCAGGGTGGCCTTCAGGGTGGCGCGGTCGAAGCTGACGGCGGGCAGCTCGCCCATGCGGACGGCGGCATCGATAATCGGACGGTAGCCGGTGCAGCGGCACAGGTTTCCGGACAGCGTCTCGTCAATCGTCTTGCGGCAGGGCGGCTGGGTTTGGCCTTCCTGCTTCAGGTATAAGCTCCACAGCGACATCGCGAAGCCCGGTGTACAGAAACCGCATTGGGAACCATGGCACTCCACCAGTGCTTCCTGCACGGGATGCAGGCCGCCATCCGGCTGTTTCAGATCTTCCACCGAGAATACGGCCTTGCCGTCCAGCGTGGGCAGGAACTGGATGCAGGAATTCACATTGCGCATTTCCAGTTCGCCGTCCACCAGCGAGGCAATCACCACGGTGCAGGCGCCGCAGTCACCTTCGGCGCAGCCTTCCTTGGTGCCCGTGCAGTGCAGGTCTTCACGCAGATGCTGCAGCACGGTGCGGGTGGGGGACGCGGAATCGACTTCACGCACGCGGCCCTGGTAGAAGAATCGTATTTTATTGGTGCTCATTTCATCAGTTCCTTGCTAATGCCAGTTCGTGGGCCAGCGCGTTGTGATGTTCGATCACCAGCGGCAGGTCCACCGTTTGCAGCAAGCCGTCGCGGACGACGACTTTGCCATTGATAATGCTGTTCGATACATTGGACGGCGTGCAGAACACCAGCGCGGCGACCGGGTCGTGCAGTGCGCCCGCCAATCCGATTTGATCCAGTTTGAAGCTGATGATGTCGGCCGACATGCCCGGCTTCAGTGCGCCGATGTCGTCGCGGTTGAGCACTTTGGCGCCGCCCAGGGTGGCCAGTTCCAGCGCCTGGCGCGCGGTCATGGCATCCGGGCCGAAGCCGACGCGCTGCAGCAGCATGGCCTGGCGCGCTTCGCCCAGCATGTGCGCACCGTCGTTGGAGGCGCTGCCATCCACGCCCAGGCCGACGGGGACGCCCGCGTCAACCATCTTGCGGATCGGAGCGATGCCGGAAGCCAGTCGCATATTCGAGCAAGGGCAGTGCGCGACGCCGGTGCCGGTGCGGGCAAACATATTGATGYCGGCGTCGTCCAGCTGCACGCAGTGGGCGTGCCATACATCGTGGCCTACCCAGCCGCAGTCTTCAGCGTACTGGGCGGGCGTCATATTGAATTTTTCGCGGCTGTAGGCGATGTCGTTCACGTTTTCAGCCAGATGGGTGTGCAGCGAAACGCCATAGCTGCGCGCCATGTTCGCGGATTCCTTCATCAGCTGACGCGACACGGAGAAGGGCGAGCAGGGCGCCACTACCATGCGCAACATGGAATGGCGCTGGTCGTCGTGGTAAGTCTCGATCAGGCGCTGGGTATCTTTCAGGATGTCCGCTTCCTCTTCCACCACGCTGTCCGGCGGCAGGCCGCCCTTGGACTGGCCCACGCTCATCGCGCCGCGCGCCGCGTGGAAGCGCATGCCGATCTGCTGGGCCGCCTCGATGCTGTCGTCCAGGCGGCAATCGTTGGGATAGATGTACAGGTGATCGCTGCTGGTGGTACAGCCGGACAGGATCAGCTCCGCCATCGCCGTCAGCGTGGACACGTGCACCATCTCGCTGGTGAGGTTGGCCCAGAGCGGATACAGATTGGTGAGCCAGTTGAACAGCTCACCGTCCTGCGCGGCGGGAATCACGCGCGTCAGGCTTTGATACATGTGGTGATGGGTGTTCACCAGGCCAGGCAGCACCACCTGGCCGGATGCGTCGATCACCTCATCGGCTTCGCGCGGCAGATCGGACGTCGGCCCGACCTGTTCGATCACATTGCCACGCACGAAAACCGCGCCATCGACGATCTCGCGGCGCTGGTCATCCATCGTTACCAGCACGCGTGCGTTCCTGATCAAAAGCGTTTTAGTCATTACTAGTCCCTGACAAGCATTGGTTGCAGCAATTCTTCTTCTACTTCGTCGATCTCAACCTGCGGACGGTCCGGCAGCACGAGGTTGAGGAGTACGGCCACGATGGCGCTGGTGCTGATGCCGGAGCCAAAGACTTCATGCACGAAGGCGGGCAGTTTGGACAGCAGTTCCGGACGCACCGTCACGGCCAGACCGCAGCCAATGGAAACGGCGACGATCAGGCTGGTGCGCTTGTCGTGTTCCACCTTGGCCAGCATCTGCACGCCCGCGGCGATGATCATGGCGAACATCATCAGGCCAGCACCGCCCAGCACCGGCTGCGGAATCGTCACCACCAGCGCGCCGAGTACCGGCACCAGTCCGGCCAGGGCCAGCAGCACGCCGGTGAAGGCCACCACGTGACGGCTCGCTACGCCGGTCAGCGTGATTACGCCGACGTTCTGGGCGAAGGTCGATACCGGAGGGCTGGACAGCAGGGCCGCAAACGCCGAACCCACGCCATCGCACAGCATGCCGCGGCACAGGGTCTTGCCACGAATCTTGGTCTGCGTGGCATTCCCGAGCGCCATGAAGGTGCCTGTCGTCTCAACCATGGTCACGACAAACGCCAGCGCCATGGCGACGATGCCGGACGCGGGGAAGGTCATGCCGAAGTGCAGTGGCTGGGGCAGGGCGAACACCTCCGCCCTGGTCACCGGCGTAAAGTCCACCAGGCCCAGACCGATGCAAACCAGATAGCCGACGAACATGCTGATCACGATGGCAGCGGCGGAAATCATGCCTTTGCCGAATTGGACCAGCAGGATCACGCCCACCAGCACGAACAAGGCAATGCCCAGGCTGGTCGGATCGCCGTACAGCGGACCCGCATTACGGCCACCTGCTGCCCAGTCGATGGCAACCGGCACCAGCGTCAGGCCGATCATGGTCACCACCACCGCCGTCACCGCTTCCGGGAACAGCTTGCGGATTTGCGGCATGAAGCAGCTGCCGACGATCATCACGGCCGAACCTGCCAGCGCGGAGCCCATGATGCCGGGGACGCCGTGTTCCAGTCCCACGCTGATGGCCGCGCCCACGAAGGCGAAGCTGGTGCCCATTACGCAGGGCAGGCGGATGCCGATCGGGCCGATGCCTTTGCACTGGATGATGGTGACGATGCCGGAACCCAGCAGCGCCGCGTTCACCAGCGCGACCATCTGGTCCGCCGGCAGTTTCAATACTGCGCCGATCACGAGGGGCACCGCAATGATGCCTCCCAAAGCTGCCAACAGATGCTGCAAGGCGAGGATGCCGCTGGTGATCAGCGGTGGACGGTCCTCCACCTGGTAAAGCAGATTGTTCATGCTGCCTCCGTGAGATTTGGTCAGCCTGCGATGTAGATGGTTTTGAACAGGAATATGCCGGCGACGCCCCACAGGGTGACGCTGACTTCGCGGTATTTGCYGGTCAGGAGTTTCAGGCCGGCATAGCTGATGAAGCCCAGCGCCAGACCATTGGCGATGGAGTAGGTGAAGGGCATGACCAGCGCAGTTACCACGGCGGGAATGCTTTCGGTGGTTTCGGACCAGTTGACTTCAGCCAGTTCGCGCAGCATCAGGCAGGCCACGAAGAACAGGGCGGGAGCGGTGGCGTAGCTCGGCACCACGCCGGCCAGCGGCGCGAAGAACAGGGCCAGCAGGAACATGGCGGCCACGGTGACGGCGGTCAGGCCGGTACGGCCGCCTGCCTGCACGCCGGCGGCGCTTTCGATGTAGGCGGTGGTGCTGGAGGTACCCATCACGGCGCCGGCCATGATGGCGCCGGAATCGGCCAGCAGGGCTTTGTTCATCGAAGGAGGCACTTTGCCGTCTTTCATCAGGCCGGCGCGCTGGGCGACGCCCATCAGGGTGCCGGTGGCGTCAAACAGTTCGACCAGGAAGAACACCATCACCACGTTGAACAGGCCGTGGGCGGCGGCGCCGACGATGTCCAGTTTCAGCGCGGTCGCTTCAATGGAAGGTGGCGGCGAAACAATGCCGTGGAACTGGTTACCGCCAAAGAAGAAGCTCAGCACCGTCACGGCCATGATGCCGATCAGCAGGGCGCCGGTGACGCGCAGGCGGTCCAGGGCCACGATGATGAGGAAGCCGATGATCGCCAGCACCGGGGCTGGTTTATGCAGATCGCCCATGGTGACGAAGGTGGCCGGGCTGGACACCACAATGCCCGCATTCTTCAGCGAGATCAGCGCCAGGAACAAGCCCACGCCTGCCGGGATGGCGATGCGCAGCGATGGCGGGATCGCATTCATGATTTTTTCGCGGATGCGCAGCAGGCTGACGATCATGAAGCAGCAACCGGAAATGAACACGGCGCCCAGTGCCGCTTCCCATGGATAGCCCATGCCGTGCACCACGCCGTAAGCGAAGTATGCGTTCAAGCCCATGCCGGGCGCCAGACCAATCGGATAATTGGCGTACAAGCCCATGATGAGGGTGCCAACGGCGGCTGCCACGCAGGTCGCCACAAAGACGGCGTCTTTGGGCATGCCGGCATCACCGAGGATGGAGGGGTTGACGAAGATGATGTAGGCCATCGTCAGGAAGGTGGTAATGCCGGCCAGCACCTCGGTACGCACGTTTGTCCCGTGCGCGCCGAGCTTGAAGTATTGTTCCAGGAAGTTCATTTAGGTTGTCTCCGTTTAGTTTTTATCGCCCGAAATTCCGCCTCTTTGGGCAGACAAATATGGCGCGCTGCTGATACCTTGTTATCAATATCGTCGATGGCCTCCCTCTCAGCTTGCTTGCTGGGACATATCGTTTATCGGCTTTTCCGTATAGTCCCCGCGTGCACGCCGGGGACCCGGCTTGAAGTGGCGCAGGAAATCGAGCAGGATGCGCGCCGCCACGTCGGCGTCGTCGTCCGTCATGATCTCCAGCGGGTTGTGGCTGATGCCGCCGTTGCCGCAGCGCGAGAACAGCATGGCGACGTCGGTCACGCGCGACATCAGCATGGCGTCGTGCCCGGCGCCGGAGGCGAGTTGGAAGACCGGTACGCCCGCACGTTCGGTGGCGGCAGCCAGCTGCTGCATCAGCCACGGTGCGCAAGGTGCGCAATTGGCCGAAACGGTTTGCTCGACCGTGACGCTGATGTGGCGTGATTGACACACTTTCTCGATCTGGGCCAGGATATCGGCCACCGCGGCGTCACGCGCGGCGTCATTGGCGGCGCGGATATCCAGCGATAGCGTGCAGGCGCCGGGGATCACATTGGTGGAGCCGTTCGGCACTTGCAGCTGGCCGACGGTGCCGACCAGGGCGGAATCCTGGTCCTGGGCGCAGCGCTGTTCCACATAGAGGGTGATCTCTGCGGCAGCGACAGCGGCGTCCTTGCGCATGGCCATCGGCGTGGTGCCGGCGTGGCTGGCGACGCCTTTGAGCTCCACCAGATAGCGTTTGCTGCCCGCAATGGAGGTCACCACACCAACCGGCAGGCCGCGCTCAAGCAATACCGGGCCTTGTTCGATATGCAGTTCCACATAGCCCAGCAGATCAGCCGAATCGCGTGCGATGGCGGCGATGCTGTTGGGGTCCTGGCCCGCAGCGGCCATCACTTCGCGCAGCGCGACGCCATCGCGGTCCTTCAACTCCAGCAGGCGCGGATCGAACTGGCCGATGACGGCGCTGCTGCCGAGGAAGGTGCTCTTGAAGCGCACGCCTTCCTCTTCGGAGAAGGCGATCACCTCGAAGTGGAAGGGCAGCGTTTCGCCGTACTGGTGCAGCTGTTTGACGACGGCGATGGCGGTGAGGATGCCCTGGCGGCCGTCGTATTTGCCGCCATTGCGCACCGTGTCGTAATGCGAGCCGGTGAGCAGGGTGCGCGCCTGCGGATCGGTCGACAGGTAGCGGCCCACGACATTCCCGACCGCGTCGATGTGGACATGCATGCCCGCTTCGCTCATCCACTGCGCCAGCTGATTGGCGGTGGCGCGATGGGTGGGGGTCATATAAGTGCAGGTCAGGCCTTGCTCGTCTTCGCTCAGGGCGCCGATCTGTTCGGCCCACTGCATGATGGCCTGCCCCATGGCGGGCGTGTGCTGCAGCAGGGCGTTCAGGCGCATTTCGGCGATGCGGTGAATCTGGCGCAGCGCTTCGCGGTGTTCGTCCTCCAGCTGGTTGCGCAGGCGGCGGCGCACGGTGGCGATGATGGCCTGGCGGGTGAGGCCTTTGCCGTCGGCGCCCTTCACCGCAACGATGAAGGGGAAGCCGAATTTGCTGTTGTAGGCGGCGTTCAGTTCCTGGATGGCCGCGAATTCTTCGGGGCTGCAGTGATTCAGGCCGGCGCTGGCTTGTTCGCCGGTGGATTCGGGCGTCAGTTCGCCCGCTACGGCGGCCTTGCCTGCCAATTCCGGGTGAGCGCGGATCAGGCCCAGTTGTTCTTCGTGCGCAGCCTCCGTTACCACTTGCTGCAGGCCGAGTTTCAACGCATCGACGCTGCGGAAGGGGCGCAGCGCGGCAGCGCGCTTGGGGATCCACGGGGAGTGTTCATACAGGCCATGCAGGATATCGGCAAATGCGCCAGCGTCGCAGGTGTTCAGTTGCTTCAGGCTCGTCATCGTGCAATCGGGCCACCGCCGGGCGGCCCGCTCCAAAAAGGTTGATCTGGTGTTATGGCAATTTGATAATAGGGGCGCAGCAGGCC
>NZ_JBFRDW010000315.1:0-6780 GCF_052113985.1 Pseudoduganella sp. RAF53_2
GCGCCGACACCGACAAGCGCCTGTTGATGCCTTTCCACCTTTGCCCGCATCCGGAAGAAAACCTGATGTACTTCACTGACATGGGCAACGGCCGCGTGGTGGTCTACAGCTACGACGAGAAGCAGGTGGACTTCAGCTTCGCATTCGGTGATGCGGTGGACGGCATCAACGGCGAGCACTTCCTGCCGCTCAGCGATCCGAATGGACTGACCATCGTGCGCGAGAAGGACGGCAAGAATTATCTGTATGTGTGCGATGAGTTCTTCCACACAAAAAACGATGACCGCAGCCGCTGCGTGAAATTTACCCCGGACGGTAAATTCGTCCTGCAATTCCGCACCGTGCAGGACCCCGGCCACAAACACGACCTGCTCTGGCCACAGGGCATCGCCTCCGATGCGCAGGGGCGCCTTTACCTCGCCAACACCGGCGACTACGAAGTGCTGCGCATCGATACCGCCTGGCCGGTGAAGGACGAAGTGGTGCAGGCGCCGGACGAATCGGCGCTGTTGCATAGCTTTGGCAACCCGGCCGGCATCGGCAAGTACAACGTGATGCGTTCCGTGTGCGTCATTGGCGACAAGGTCTTTGTGCCGGGCCAGATGGACAATGCCATCACGGTCTACAGCACCATCAGCGGCAAGCACCTGGCCACCATCGAAGGCATGCTGCCGCTTTGGAACCACAAACCGCAGGCAGCGCATTCGCTGTCCGATTTCGTCTACAACGCGCTGGAGGATGCGGTCTTCGTCGGTCCTTACCAGCTGGCGGGCGCCAGGGAGCCGAATGTCTATTACATTACCGAGCCGTTCGCATCGACCGTGCTGAAGGTGCGCATTCCTGCCGTGCTGGATGGCGGCGACGAGGATGCGATCCTGCTGGATGCCGTCGGCCACCGCCGCGACTCCGCCTCGCGCGAACGCAAGACCTCGCAGTTCAATTGCATGTCCGCCGTGATTGGCGTCGACCCGCACCGCAAAGGCGCCGGCGCCATTCTGCCGATTTCGAACTGGCTGGATGGCTGGGCGTCCGCCGCCGCCAACGTCTATCAATACTGGTACGACCAGGTCAAAACCCACAGTGGCTTCGACCCGCTGGCCAGTGTTGGCAAAACCTCGTACAACCTCGATTCCGGTAACTGGTGCCTGAAGAGTTTCGACACTGCCGTCGACCCCATGACGCAAATGCAGAACATGGTGCGGGGCCTTTTCGCAGCAGGCGATCTGGCGATGGCGGTCTACTATCCATCGCAGCCGCTGCTTGGCCAGGTTTGTCCCGGTACGCCGGTTGTCTTCATCACCAACTTCACCACCTGCACGGTCAGCATGTACCAGTATGGTCCGAACGGTCACTTGCTCAATTACGGCATACCCTTTGGCCGCGAAGGCGACGATGATGGCGCGCTGAGCGCTCCGCAGGGTCTTGAGGTGAATCGCTACGGCGAGATCTTCATTGCGGACTCGCTGAACAACCGCATCTCGAAATGGCAGTTGCAGCCGAGTGGCCTGGTCAGCTTCGTGAAGAATTTCCGCTGGAAGGAGAAGGGCAAGGAGCTCGCTACCTTCGCGCCTTGCGATGTGGCCATCGATAAGCAGGACCGCGTCTTCGTCTGCGACCAGTTCAATAACTGCATCCGCGTGTTCGACCGCGACGGCAACAGCCTGTGGAGCTTCGGTAAATCAGGCTATTGCGACGTGCTGGAACAGGACTACGAAAACTTCTTCTTGCCCGCCAGCCTGTGCGTGGACGAGAACAACCGTCTGATCGTCAACGATCTGGTGAACCGCGCCTTCAAGGTCTTCGACATCAAGGAGAAGACGCTGGAATTCGTCAGCGGCGAGCTGGCGTTCAAGCGCCATCCCGACGTAGGCGGCGTGTGGATGCCGTTCTTCATCTACGCACGCGGCGGCCGGCTGTATGTGCCGGATACCACCTTCAATGTGGTGAACGTCTACTCCTACTGAACCAGCACATAGCTTCCCGGCGCCGGCCCGAGTTGCGGGCCGGGCTGGGGCGGCGGCCCGTACACGCCCGAGTGGCGGGCCAGCCATCCTTCCCAGGCGGGCCACCACGAACCTTCGAAGTGCGGGGCGGAGGCTTGCCACTCATCCGGGGCCATATAGCTGGCACGGGCTGCGCGCCGCGCCAGCTGATAGCTGCGCTGGCCATTTCCGGGTGGCGAAATCACCCCCGCGTTATGGCCGCCCGTCGTCAGCAGAAAGTGCGCCTCGCAGCGCGTCAGCTGTAGCAATTTGTAGACGGAGCGCCACGGCGCCACGTGATCCGACACGGTGCCCACCGCAAACAGCGGCAAGCGCAGATCGCCCAGCGCTACCGGCCGTCCGTCGCAGTGATAGCGGCCGCGCGCCAGTTCGTTGTTGAGGAAAAGCTGGCGCAGATACTGGGAGTGCATGCGGTAGGGCATGCGCGTTGCGTCCGCATTCCAGGACATCAGATCCGTTTCGGTGTCCGGCAAATCGAGCAGATAGTGCTTCAGGCGGCGCGACCAGATCAGGTCATTGGTGCGCAGCAGCTGGAAGGCGCCGGCCATCTGGCTGGTGTCGAGATAGCCGCGCTCCCACATCGCCGCTTCCAGGAAACTGATCTGGCTGTCGTCGATGAACAGCGACAGCTCGCCGGGTTCCGTGAAGTCGGTCTGCGCCGCCAGCAGCGTCATGCTGGCCAGCCGTTTGTCGCCATCTCGCGCCATGGCGGCTGCGGCGATCGACAGCAAAGTGCCGCCAAGGCAGTAGCCGGCCGCATTCACGTCGGCCGCGCCGGTGATGTCGCCCACCGCATCCAGTGCCGCCATGACGCCTTCGCGGCGATAGTCTTCCATTGACAGCTCGCGTTCCGCTTCGCCCGGATTCTTCCAGGAGATCATGAATACGGTGTGACCCTTGTCAACCAGGTAGCGCACCAGCGAATTGTGAGGCGACAGGTCGAGGATGTAATACTTCATGATCCAGGCAGGGACGATCAGCAGCGGGCGCGCGTGCACTTGTGTTGTGGTGGCGTCGTACTGAATCAGCTCGATGAGCCGGTTGCGGAACACCACGCGGCCCGGCGTGACGGCGACATTGCGTCCGGGCTGGAAATGGTGTTCGGCGTAGTCCGGCGTACGCTGCGTGCGCTGCCAGTCGGCGAAGGCGCTGGCCGTGCCGTGCACCAGATTGGCGCCGCCGCGCCGCAGCGTTTCATCCATCACGACCGGATTGGTTGCGATGAAATTGGACGGCGCCAGCATATCCAGCCATTGGCGGACGATGAAGGTCACCACTTCCTCATGGTGCCTGGAGGTGCCGCGCACGCCGGTCGTGGCGCTGTGCCACCACTGCTGCTGCAGGAGGAAGCCCTGCGCCAGAACGTTGTAGGGCCAGTGCTGCCAGGCGGGGTCAGTGAAACGCCGGTCCTGGGGCAGGGGCGCAATACATTCGCGCACCGGCCCTTCCGGACGCAAAACGGCCTGCGCGGCGTAAGTCTGCCAGCGCGCCAGCTTGTGCAGGGCCTTTTGCAGCAGTTCCTCCCGTTTGGAGGGCGAGAAGGTGAGATGCGCCAGCCAGTCGGCGAATGCCAGGCCGACCGCGGCGGGGGAAATGAAACCGGTGGAGCGGCCTAGCCAGGCATTGAGCAGCAAGTCCCAGCGCGCGTTGTCATAAGGCGCGGCCTGGGATTCCATCATTCCTTGCCAGGCGCTGGCAAGGCGCTCGAATGGCGTGGTTGCCCACGGCGGCGAATTGGCGTGATCCATGACGTTTTTCCAATGCTACAATGGTTTGTCCTAAGTACACTGCTGAGCAATGTCCGAATTCGAAACGTCACATTTCCTGCGCCGCCGCCAGATCTTGGGGAGCGCGCTGGCACTGCCCCTGGCGGGATTAAGTACCGCCAGTGCTGCCAGCAAAACCCTGGTCGTCGGTGGACTTCCCGTTACCTGCAATCTGACCTTGCCGATTGCCTGTAGCGCCAAAGGGCCTCAATTCGAGTATAGCAAATACAGTGGCTGGCCGGAGATCAAGGAATCGCTGATGACGGGCCGTATCCAGGCGGCCTACATGCTGGCGCCGCTGGTGATGGATCTGGCGGACAAGCGCATTCCGATGAAGATCGTATCGCTAGGCCATCGTTCGGGCGCTGTGATCATGGTGCGCACCGATTCGCCTTACAAGCGCTTCGCCGATCTGAAAGGCAAGCGCATCGCCATTCCAAGCCGTTTTGCCGTGGACTTCCTCTTCCTGCGCAAGATGCTGGCGCGCGAGAAGATGACGCCAAAAGATATCGAGATCATGGRAATGGCGCCGCCGGACATGCCGGCAGCGTTGTACGCGAAGGCCGTCGACGCTTACTGCACCGGCGAGCCTTTCGGCGCCGCAGCGCAGAAAGCAGGTTATGCCCGTCCGCTGGCCATGACCCGTGACGAATGGCGCAACTACATTTGCTGCGTGCTGACCGTGCGCGAGGAATTGATCAAGGAAGACCGCCCGATTGTGCAGGAGCTGGTCAACTACGTTCAGGCGGCGGGCAACTGGCTGGATGCCAATCCCGTCAACCGCGATAAGGCCGCCAGGATTGCATCCGGCCGCAAATTCTTCAACCAGGACCCGAACATCATCAAGTTTGTGATGGAGAATCCCAGCGACCGCGTGACGTACGGCGACTTGCGCATGATCCGTGCCGAATTCGATGAGCTGATGAAGCTGTCCCTGGAAGCCGGCACGCTGAAACGCCCGGTGGCCTACGAGCAGTACGTGGACGAGAGCTTCGTCAAGGCCATCAAGCCGGCCACGATTGCGCTATGAAGCTCCGCATTGCCATCGCCGCCGCCTTGCTCGCGGCATCCGCCAGTGCTGCCGACAAACTCAAGTCCGGTGTATTCGAGCCGCCGCGCCAGGCGCCTGAGATTATGCAGGCCGCCGCCGACGGCAGCAACTTCAAGCTGTCCGCCTTGCGCGGTAAAGTCGTGGTGCTGGAATTTGGCTATACCAGCTGCCAGGACGTGTGTCCCGTCTCGCTGGCCTTGCTGACCCAGGCCCGCGCCAAACTAGGCGACAAGCTGCAGGTGGTCTTTGTCAGCGTCGATCCTGAGCGCGACACCCCGCAGAAACTGCGGAAATACCTGACGCAGTTCGATAAGAGCTTCATCGGCCTGACCGGCACGCCGCAGCAGATGGCCGCCATCCGCCAGGCCTACGGGATCACGGCTACCAGGAAAATGGTTGAGGGCAGCAAGGCCGATTACACGATGGGCCATTCCTCCTACCTCTATTTTATTGATCCGCAGGGCAGACTGCGCGCGCTGATGCCGTTTGGCCGCCCCGCCGACGATATTGTGCACGACGTGAACCTGCTGGCGAAGGCCGAATGAACGAGGATGGTCGCATCAAGGCCGGCCCCTGTCTGGCGGGACTGGGCATCGCCGCTGCGCTGGCCGTGGCAGGCGTGACGGCATGGGCTGCCTTCGCGCCAGTTCATGTGGCGAGCCGCGACGAATTGTTTGAAATCCCCAAAGGCACCTGGGCACGGCGCATGGCTGGTGAAAAGACCGAGATTCTGCCCGAGCGCATCACGCTCACGCTGGGCGCCAACGATGTGCTCCTGCTGCGCAATAGCGACACGGTGCCGCAAATTTTCGGTCCGGTGCTGATCATGCCCGGCCAGGACTTCCGCTTGCCATTCGAGCAGGCGGCCGATTATCCCTTCGCCTGCACGGCTCACGCCAGCGGCCAGATGACGGTTGTGGTTTTGCCCACGCCGCAAGCTGGCTGGCAGCGGCTGCGCTGGCGCCTGCAAACCCTGACTACCTTTATCCAATGGAGAAACTGAACAAGATCTGGCCGCCGGCGCTGGTGCTGTTGGCCATCGTCGCGGTCTGGTGGATCACCGTGATCGCCACCGACAGCCTGATATTCCCGACACCCGCACAAGTGGTGACAGGCACGATGGAACTGGTGGAAGACGGCACGCTGTGGGAGCATATCGGCGCCTCGCTCGGCCGGGTAGCCAGCGGATTTTTGCTGGCAGTCGCGGTAGCGATACCAATGGGCTTGTGGATGGGCCGTGTAGACGGCGCTTTCCGCACGCTGAATCCCGTATTCCAGATTCTGCGTCCGATTTCGCCGATCGCCTGGATTCCTATCGCGATTCTCTGGTTCGGCGTGGGCAATGCCTCGCCGGTGTTCCTGATCTTTATTGCTGCCTTGTTCCCGATGATTGTGCAGACCGCAGCCGGCGTGCACACCATCGAAAAGCGCTATCTGCGTGCCGCGGAAAACTTCGGCGTCTCACGTGCGAAGCTGTTCCGCCAGGTGATTGTTCCGGCCGTGCTGCCGGAAATTATCGTCGGCATGCGCATCAGCCTTGGCGTGGCGTGGCTGGTGGTGGTGGCGGCGGAAATGATCGCGCTGCGCTCCGGCCTGGGCTATCTGATCATGGATTCGCGTAATGCGGGCAACCGCTACGACCTGGTGGTGGCAGCCATGATCATCATCGGCATGATTGGCCTCGCCCTGGACGGCATCATGCGTCTGCTCGAAAGACTCAAACTGGTAAGGTGGCGTTATGGACGCTAAGGTCGTCGTCAGCAATATCCGCAAGAACTTCAATGCGCTGCCGGTGGTGGATGGGGTGGACATCGCCATCGCCGACGGCGAATTCGTGGCCATCGTCGGTCCATCCGGCTGCGGCAAGTCGACGCTCATGAAAATCATCGCCGGCTTCGAGCAGGCCGACTCCGGCGAGGTGGCCATCGACGGCGAGCGTGTCACGCGGCCTAGTCCGAAA